>NZ_LVCU01000301.1:0-20635 GCF_001647185.1 Rhodococcus sp. EPR-147 | reverse complement strand
GGCGACCACGTCGGCGTCGGTGCGCAGCCCGGTGCGGGAGATCGTCGTGTTGGTGGCCACGATCCCGTCGAGACCGAGTTCGACGGCCAGATCGGCCACGGCGTCGATGTCCTCGTCGGACAGGTCCGGGGCGATCTTGACCAATACCGGCACCGTCACCACGGACTGAACCGCCTCGAGGATCGGCCGCAGCGATTCGACGGCCTGAAGGTCACGTAGCCCAGGGGTGTTGGGGGAGCTGACGTTGACGACCACGAAGTCCGCCAACGGGCCCAGAAGCCGGGCGCTGGCCGTGTAGTCCGCGGCGGCATCCACCGGCTCCACGATCTTGGTCTTGCCGATGTTGGCACCGATCGGGATGCCCGTGCGCCTGGCGCGGACACGCTGGGCGGCGTGCTCGGCACCGTGGTTGTTGAACCCCATGCGGTTGACGATGGCGCGGTCCGCAGGCAACCGGAACAATCGCGGCGTCGGATTGCCCGGCTGGCTCTGCGCTGTCACGGTGCCGATCTCGGCGAAACCGAATCCGATCGGCCCCCACGCGTCGATTCCGTCGGCATTCTTGTCGAACCCGGCCGCGAGGCCGAGCGGAGCCGGAAATTCGACGCCGAACACCGTCGAGCGAAGTCGTGGATCGTCGACCACGAACGCCTTCTCGGCCAGGTAGCGGAGCGGCGGCACGACGGCGACGACGCGGAGCACCCGAAACGCCAGGTGATGGATCCTCTCCGGTGGCACGAGGAACATCAGGCGCAACAGAACTCGGTACAGGCGGTCTCCCACGGTCTTCTCTCCGGTCGATCTGGCTCGGTCGAACTCATGCGGTGGTGTCAACGATCGTGCGGTCGAACAGTACTGCGACGGGCTCAGATTCCGGGCTCGGGGATGTGATGCGCGGTCTTCTTGCGTTTGAGCAACACACGCCTGCTGCCATCGGTGTACAGCCGAACCCGCGACAGTTCCCAGCCGCCGAACTCCGCCTGAATCGCCAGCCGCATCGAGGCCGTCACCCGGGTCACATCCGGCGGCAGCCGCAACGGCACGTACTCCCAATCGTCGGACGCAGACACTTCCCATCCGACGGGCATCTTCGCGCGCCCCGGTGCCGAACTGTCATAAGCGGTCATATGCCTCCTCATCCCCTATCGGTCGTTCCTGCAGGCTCCACTCCCGCGTCCACGCGGGTCAACGACCGGCAGCGGGGATGCGCTGCAGTCCGTCACCGGTTGCCGATCCCACGTACAGGTCGCCGGTGTCGGCGTCGACAGCAACCGAATTCGGCTGCCGCACAGTGGCCAACCGCTCGGCCTCGACCGGAATTCCGGTATCGAGTGTGTACCCGACCACCTCGTTGAGAGCCGGAAGCGTCACCCACACGACACCGGACTGCTCATCGTAGGCGATCGCCCACGGCTGCGACCCGACCGGAAAGCGTTGCCGCATCAGCAGATCGTGCGAGGTGAAGACGAGCAACTCGGTCCCCGTCGAATCGGTGACCAGCAAGCGGCCGAACTCGTCGCTGGTCATCTCCGCGGCACCTTCGCCTGCGCGCAAGGCCACTCCGAGGGTGCCGTCGTCCAGATTCAGGTCGGTCACCGACGTCTGACGACGATCGAGAACCGAGACCCCGTTCGGTGTACTGGCCAGAGCATCGGCCGAGGTCACGCTGCCGCCGGAGACCGTGGTGGTGACCTCACCGTTCGTGTCGAGTACACGGACCGCTCCGGTGACGTCTCCGACAGCTGTCGTGCCGTCGGGTAGGTCCGCTGCGGACAGCGCGTCACCGTCGACAGGCAGGGCGGTCCGCTGTCCGTCCACCACGGAGATCCTCGCGACGGAACCGTCCATGGGCACCAACACTGTCGAGTCCCGTCCGGCGACGAGTGCGGCTCCCGTGGCGCCCAGATCGACCACCTGGGTCTGCGCTGCGGCACCGTCGCGGGCCAGGGTCACGGTTGTCGATGCGTCGGTCAGCGCCACGAGGGTGCGGGTGACGGGATCGAACGTGAGGGCGTCCACGGGCGCGAACGCGCCGACGGTTCCGGCGGGGGTGGCAGTGGCTTCGGGGGACTCGGCCGGCGGTCGGGGGTCGACGGAGATGTCGTCGGCGTTCTCGTCGTCGTTGGAACACCCGCCGACCGACAGGACTGTGACGACGGCGAGCGCGGACGCGACTGCCGCTCGAATCGAACGAGCCGACGGTGTTCGCATGAGGCCGAACCTACTTCCTCGAGAAGACGCTGCCTGTGGAGGCGTTGCCACATCTGTACCAGCGTGCAGCGACCTCGGCGAAATCGACCGCGCCGGACCGGTTGTCGTTCGGTCTCGCCCGAACAGGCGGTAGCGTGATCGGGCGAGGTGAGTACACGACATGGGAGTGGACGTGGGAACCGAGGAAACACACTTCGTCGTCGAGGAAGTGAACGCGGGAACGCACCCGAACGGCTTCGGACGCACCGACGACGGTCGGGCGTTCGCGTTTCGTGTGCATCGAAGCACCCTGTACGTCGAGATATACCGCCAAGATGTGCAATCTCCGGTACCGGATCGGTCCGAGGTCGAAGCGGTTGCCGAGCATTCGGTCACCGAGGTCGATCTGACGGACGAGCGCAGCATCGTCGGTGTGGTGCGTGACGCGGTCGCCCATGCGCAGCAGCTGTCCGATGCGTCACAGCGAGACACCACCGCAGTTCGAGCCTTCTTCAACCGAGTCAATTCCGTGCTGGAGGGTTTCTGACACGGTGGGGAACCACCAGTTGTTCGCCCGTCACGGGATGGTCGAACACGTCGACGGGATGTCGGTAGACCCGGGCCAGTCGCTCGGCGGTGAGCACCTCCCGCGGCGGACCGGTTGCGACCAGTTCACCCGAGTCCAGGATCGCGACGCGGTCGGCGTAGGCCGCCGCGAGGCCGAGATCGTGCAGCACGACAACGACGGCACGGCCGGCGGCAGCGAGCGAGCGCACCACGGCCATGACCGACTCCTGATGTCCCAGGTCGAGTGCGGCAGTGGGCTCGTCCAGCATGATCGTCGCGGTGTCCTGGGCTATGACGCGCGCCAGCGCAACTCTGGCCTGCTCGCCACCGGAGAGCGACGCGAACGGTCGATCGGAGAAGTCCGCTACGTCGCATGCGGACATGGCTGCGGAGACGCGGTCGTCGTCGTTGCGCGCAGCCGACGTACCGACCCAGGGGGCTCGACCCATTCGAACGATCTGGCCGGCCGTGAACGCGAACCCGACGCTGTGTTGCTGAGGAAGCACCGCACGCCGCCTGGCCACGTCGACCGTGCGGAGGCGGTTCAGCGGTTTCTCGTCCAGTAGAACCGACCCGGCGCTGGGCTCGGTGTCTCCCGCCATGACCGACAGCAGCGTCGATTTGCCCGCGCCGTTGGGGCCCACCAGCGCCAGTATCTCGCCGGCGACCCCGTCGAGGTTGACGTCGGACAACACCGTCGCGTCCCCGCGCCGAGCGGAGACTCCGCGGGCGACGAGGGTATTCGAACCCGGTTCGGGGATGACCGGGATGTCGTTGCGTGCCGTGCCGATTCGCTTCGTCACGCCCAGCCGCCCTGGCGAGCACGGGTACGGCGGAGCAGCCAGAAGAAGAACGGCGCACCCGCCAGTGACGTCACCATGCCGAGCGGCAGATCGACGTTCGCGACGAGGGTGCGGGTGACGAGATCGGCAGCGAGCAGCACGACGGAGCCGGCGAGGGCGCTGGCCGGGATCAGGAGTCGATGGGCGGGACCGAGCACCATCCGCACGGCGTGCGGAACCACCAGCCCCACGAACAGAATGATTCCGGTGAAGGCGACGCCGGACGCAACCAGCAGGGCGACGACGACGATGGCGAACTGTCTGAGTCGTTCGACGTTCACTCCCAAATGGCGTGCCACGTTCTCTCCGAGCGCAAGCAGGTCGAGTCGGCGCGCGATCGCCAGGGAAGCTCCGATTCCGAGCAGTGCGAGCGGGCCGACCACGGCCACCGACTGCCAGGTCGCGCCCGCGAGTGACCCCAGTTGCCAGAACACGATCTGATCGCGGGCTGCGGGACTGGCGACGAACGTGAAGAACGCGATGGCACCGCCGGCGAATGCATTGACTGCAACGCCGGTGAGGATGAGCGTCACCACCTCGGTGCGTCCTGCGTTGCGGGCGAGGAAATACACGGCGATCGTGGTGACGAGCCCGCCGACGAATGCTGCGAACGCCACACTCCAGACTCCGGCGAAGCTGCCGCCGAGCACGATGACCGAGCTGGCACCGACGGCAGCGCCCGAGGAGACCCCGACGACACCCGGCTCGGCCAACGGATTGGCGAACACCCCCTGGAGCAGCGCACCCGCGCACCCCAGACACGCGCCGACGACGATTGCCAGAGTCAGGCGCGGGAATCGGACCTGCCACAACGTCACCTCGCCACTGGGGTGTGCGGGCATCGGGCCGATGTCGAGTCCCACCCGATGCGCGAGGCTGCCCAACACTTCCAGCGGTGTCGTCGGCACCTGCCCCAGGACGGCCGAGATCAGGGCCAGACACACCAGTGCCACGACCAGGGCTCCGAATGTTGCAAGAACCCGCCCTCGGCTCGTGCGCGTTGCGGCGAGTGCGCGGTCGGTCATGACGCCGGGTCGTACACGGCCTTCGACAGTGCGCCCAACACCTTTCCGGTGTTCGGGCCGAAACTGAGGATGGTGCCGTCGTCCATGTCCACCACCCGGCGATCTCGGCCTGCCGGTGTCTGCGCGATTCCGGGGATCTGCTCGAGCCCCTCGATACCGCCGATCGATTCCAGGCCCTTGGTCATCATCAGAATGACGTCGGGTGCCGCGGCGATCAACGCCTCGCTGGTGACCGGCACGAACTGTTCGGTCAGACCCGATTCGACACCGGCGTCCCTGGCGCCGAGAGCCTCGATCAGTGCGTCCGCTCCCGAGCCGGGTCCGGCGAGCATCTTGATCGCCGGGCCACGCATGTACAGAAACGCGATCTTCGGTGGTTCCGAGGACTCGGGTGCGGCGTTCTCCGCTGCCGAGCTCTCGGTGTTCGTTCGTTCGGCGAGTGCGGCACCGGCGTCGGGCACACCCAAGGCAGCTGCGACGGCCTCAATCTGAGGGGCGACGCCGGCCAGAGTGCGCGTGGGATCGAAGTACACGAGCGGAATGCCCGCGGCTCGGATCTGATCCTGCACGGCACGCGGACCGATGCTGGTATCGGTCAGTACGACGGTCGGCGAAAGCGCCAGAATTCCCTCGGCGCTCAGCGAATGGCCGGTCGGGGTGACGTCGGGCACGTTCTCGGCCGCGGGAATTGCAGCCGAGGTGTCACGCCCGACGAGGTTGTCCCCGAGTCCGAGTGCGAAGACGGTCTCGGCGAGCGTGCCGTACTGGTCGGCAGCGACGATGCGGCTGTTGTCCGTCACCGTGACGGGGACGCCGTCGAATCCGGTCACGGTCACGGGGAGTACCTCCGCCGGATCGTCGACGACGGGTTCCGGATTCGGATCGTCGACGACGGCAGTGCGGGGGCCGATGGAGTCCGAGGATGCGGTGCCGGGGGTGTTCGCCGAGCAGGCGACCAGGACTCCGGCGACGAGGAGCACGGCGGCGAGACGGTTGACGGTCACCACGGAAGGTTAGCCTGTCCGATGTTGGTGCGTGATCAGACGCTGACGTCGTCCAGGGCCGACGCGATCGCTGGCGGCAGCTCGAGTTCCTCGGCCATCAGTGCGCCCATCAACTGCGCGAGGTCCCGCGCTCCCACGATCGCGCTGCTCACTCCCGGTCGGTCCCGCGCCCACGCGAGTGCGACCACCAGGGGAGAGGTGGCCAGACCGTCGGCAGCGGTGACGGCCGCGTCGACGACGCCCACGGCGGAATCGGTCAGGTACGCGTGCACGGCCTCGGCGTGCAGCTCGTCGGCCCCGCGAGAGTCCGCGGGCACTCCGCTGCGGTACTTGCCCGTCAGGACGCCGCCTGCCAGGGGTACCGCCGCGAGGATGCCGATGCCGTGGTGGTGCGCGGCGGGAACCAGCTCGTCCTCGATTCCGCGCGCGAGCAGTGAGTACTCCGCCTGAGTGGCCACGATGCGCCCGGTACCGGCTGCGCCCGCTGCCGTCGCCAGTTGCCAGCCGAGGTATCCGCGGGCTCCGGTGTAGCGAACCCGTCCGCTGGTCACGGCGTAGTCCAGCGTTGCGGCGACCTCGTCGACCGGCGTCATCGGGTCCCAGGTCGCGACCTGCCACAGGTCCAGGTAGTCGGTTCCCAATTCGCGCAGCGTGGCGTCGAGTTGACCGAGCAGTCCGCGCCTCGAGCAATCCACGTGATAGCGGCCGTAGCGTGAACTCAGGCCCGCTGCGCTGCTGATCACCAATTCGTGCCGCGGGACGACGTCGTCGAGCAACTCGGCGAGTACTCGTTGTGCCCGTCCGTCGCCGTACGCCGGAGACGTGTCGACGAGCGTGCCGCCGGCCTCGGCGAACGCCGACAACTGTGCTGCGGCGTCGTCACCGTCGGTTCCGCTACCCCATCCGAGGGTGCCGAGGCCGAGTCTCGAGACTCGAAGTCCGCTGGTGCCGACCGATCTCTGCTTCATATGTGCCGAATGTCCTTTTACGTGTGATCGTCGGTGTCGAACTGCACTGCCGCCAGTGCACAGTAGTGCGCCGCGCCGCTCGGTGCGTACGTGCCGCGCCGGGTACGGTCGTGCCCGTGAATCGCGAATTCAGGGGGCAGGCCGGCGGCCGCGCATCGACAGTGGACAGTCCATCGACGCTCGTCTCGGAGGGTGGCCCCGCATGATCGACATGACGTGGCTGCAGGCGATCATCCTCGGCGCAGTGCAGGGCCTCACCGAATTCCTGCCGATCTCTTCGTCCGGGCACCTGCGCATCGTGTCCAGCGTGTTCTGGAACGAGGACGCAGGCGCCTCCTTCACCGCCGTGACCCAGCTCGGCACCGAAGCCGCTGTGCTGCTGTTCTTCTGGCGCGACATCGTCAGGATCGTCAAGGCCTGGTTCGTCGGCCTGAGGCAGAAGAACGAACGCGGACTCGACTACCGAATGGGGTGGTACGTGATCATCGCCACCATCCCCATCGGCGTTCTCGGCCTGCTGTTCAAGGATCAGATCCGAACCGGTGCCAGGAACCTGTACCTCATCGCGTTCATGTTGATCGCGTTCGCCGTCGTCATCGCGATCGCGGAGAAGGTCGGCCGCAAGGAACGTCCCATCGAGAAGCTGACCACCCGCGACGGCATCGTCATGGGTCTGGCGCAGTGCCTCGCGTTGATCCCCGGAGTGTCCCGTTCCGGGGCGACGACCAGCGCAGGCCTGTTTCTCGGACTCGAACGAGAAGCGGCTGTGCGCTTCTCGTTCCTGCTCGCCATCCCGGCGGTCACCGCCTCCGGTCTCTTCTCGCTGCCCGACGCCTTCGAGCCGGTCGGCACGGGGCTGGCCGCGTCCGGCCCGCAGCTGCTGGTCGCCACGATCGTCGCCTTCGGTCTCGGCTACGCCTCGATCGCCTGGTTGTTGAAGTTCGTCGCGAACCATTCGCTGTACTGGTTCGTCGGTTACCGCATCGTGCTGGGTGTCGTCGTGCTCGGGCTGCTGGCCGGCGGGGTCGTGTCGGCCACCTGAGTGCGGGAGTGGAGCCTGCGGAACGACCTGGTGGTGCGGGAGTGGAGCCTGCGGAACGACCCAGAGGTCAAGACTGGCTAGGCTCGATGCAATGACAGTCATCTTGCTTCGGCACGGACGCTCGACGTCGAACACCGCAGGCACGCTCGCGGGTCGGAGCGCGGGAGTCGAGCTCGATGATCGGGGGCGTGAGCAGGCGCAGGCGGTGGCGGATCGTCTCGGCGAGCTTCCCGTGGCCGAGATCGTGCGCTCGCCGTTGCTGCGGTGCGAGCAGACAGTGGAGCCGTTGGCGGCCAAGCTCGGGCTCTCGCCGGTGGTCGAGGACCGGTTGGTCGAGGTCGACTACGGACAGTGGACCGGCCGGACGATCAAGGAGTTGCTGGCGGAACCGTTGTGGAAGGTGGTGCAGCAGCACCCGTCGGCTGCGGTGTTCCCGGAGGGCGAGGGCTTGGCGACGGTGCAGCAACGCGCGGTGCAGGCCGTGCGTGAACATGACGCCCGGTTGGCCGCGCAGCACGGCCGCGACGTGTTGTGGGTGGCGTGCTCGCACGGTGACGTCATCAAGTCGGTGCTCTCGGACGCCATGGGGGCCCACCTCGATTCCTTTCAGCGGATAGTCGCCGACCCGGCCTCGATCAGCGTCGTCCGCTACACCTCGACGCGGCCGTTCGTACTACGGACCAACGACACCGGGTCCGATCTGAGTGCGTTCGTGCCGAAAGCCGAGGAGCCCGCCACGCCGGAATCGGTCGATGCGGACCCTTCCGACGCGGTCGTCGGTGGTGGGGCAGGCAGCTAGAGCGCCCTTTCGGCGCTGACACCCCTATCGGTGGCAGGCTGGAGGGCAAGCAATACCGTCCACGGTCGATCCGTGGCCGATAATGAAAGTTCCGAGAATCACTTCGCGGAGCTGTTCGAGTCGTTAGGAGGTGCAATGCCGCGCGCCATACACGTTTTTCGCACCCCTGATCGTTTCGTTGCCGGGACCGTTGGGGAACCGGGCGACCGAACGTTCTTCCTCCAGGCGGTGCACGACGCCCGCGTGGTGTCCGTTGCGCTGGAGAAGCAGCAGGTCCAGGTACTCGCAGACAGGATGGGGCTGCTACTCGAGGAAGTGCACCGCCGGTTCGGAGCGGACGTTCCGGCCGAGGAGGCCGATTCGGTCGACACCAGTCCGTTGCTGACCCCGATCGACACCGAGTTCCGCGTCGGAACGATGGGACTCGGCTGGGATGCCGACGCCAACGCCGTCGTGGTGGAACTTCTCGCCGTCAGCGAAGTCGAGGTGGACGAATCGGTCGTTCTCGACGACACCGACGAGGGCCCGGATGCCGTCCGGGTGTTCCTCACTCCGGTGCAGGCCCGCGAGTTCGCGGTGCGGTCCGAGCGCGTCATCGCGGCCGGCCGTGCGCCGTGCCCGCTGTGCGGACAGCCACTGGCCCCCGAGGGACATGTCTGCATCAGAACCAACGGCTACCGCCGCGGTGCGACGTTCGGACCGGTGACCGAGGTCGACGAGTCTTGACCGTCGAACTGCCGCCGTTCGAGGGCCGCGAAACCATGGAGACAGGCGACCTGACGATCGTCGGTCGCGTGGTGTCGGCCAGCAACGCCACGCTGGTGTGCGAGGCGGGCGAGGGCGACTCGGCCGTGCGGTGCGTGTACAAACCCGTTCGCGGGGAGGTTCCGCTGTGGGATTTTCCGGACGGCACTCTCGCGGGCCGCGAAGTGGCATCCTACGAAATCTCCGAGGCCCTCGGTTGGGGAGTCATCCCGCCGACGGTTCTGCGCGACGGGCCGTTCGGTCCCGGGATGGTGCAGAAGTGGATCGACACGCCCGACGATCATGCCGAGGGACGCGTCGACCTCGTCGATATCTGCCGTCCCGATCTCGTACCGGCGGGCTGGATTCCGGTACTGCAGGCGTACGACGGCGAGGGCGAGGAGATCGCGCTGATCCACGCCGACGATCCGCGGCTGCAGCGGATGGCGGTGCTCGACGTGATCCTCAACAACGCCGATCGCAAGGGCGGGCACGCGCTCGAAGGTCTGGACGGCTACGTGTACGGAGTCGATCACGGCATCTGCCTGCACGCCGAGAACAAGCTGCGCACGGTGCTGTGGGGGTGGGCAGGCCAGGCGGTGGACGACGCGTTGATGACCGACGTCGTGCGGTTCGTCGAGACGTTCGACGCGGTCGTCGCTCCACGCCTGGTCGACAAGATCACCCTCACCGAAACGGTCGCGGTTCTCGACCGGGCGCAGGAGCTGATCGCGCGGCCGGTCATGCCGGAGCCGCGCTCGAGCAGACCCATACCCTGGCCCGCCTTCTGATCGGGCTCGGATAGGCTCGGTTGCATGCATTCTTGGTCGAGCCCGGAGATCCCGACAATTCCAGGACAGGGTCCAGCGCTTCGATTGTTCGATACCGCAGACCGACAGGTTCGACCCGTCATCCCCGGTCCGACGGCTCGGATGTACGTCTGTGGAATTACCCCGTACGACGCCACCCACCTCGGACACGCAGCGACGTATCTGACGTTCGACCTGATCAACCGACTGTGGCGAGACATGGGCATGGACGTGCATTACGTCCAGAACGTCACCGATGTCGACGACCCACTGTTCGAGCGCGCCGACCGCGACGGTGAGGACTGGCGCGATCTGGGAGCGCGTGAGATCGAGCTCTTCCGTGCCGACATGGAAGCGCTGCGCGTGCTCCCTCCGCGCGACTACATCGGCGCCGTCGAGTCCGTCGACGAGGTCGTCGAACTCGTGGAGAAGCTCGTCGCGTCCGGTGCCGCGTACGTCGTCGACGATGCCGAGTACCCGGATGTGTACTTCCGTGCCGATGCCACGGAGCAGTTCGGTTACGAGTCCGGCTACGACCGCGCCACGATGGACACGTTCTTCGCCGAACGCGGAGGTGACCCCGATCGGGTCGGTAAGCGGGATCCGCTCGATGCGTTGCTCTGGCGCGCGGTGCGGCCGGGCGAGCCGTCGTGGCCGTCGCCGTGGGGTCCCGGCAGGCCCGGGTGGCACATCGAATGCGCGGCGATCGCGCTCAACCGCATCGGTACCGGCTTCGACATCCAGGGCGGCGGAAGCGATCTCATCTTCCCGCACCACGAATTCTCGGCCGCCCACGCGGAGGCGGCGACCGGTGATCCGCGTTTCGCGAGGCACTACGTGCACACCGGCATGATCGGGCTCGACGGCGAGAAGATGTCCAAGAGCCGCGGCAATTTGGTGTTCGTCTCCAAGCTCCGGGCCGAGAACGTCGACCCCGCAGCCGTGCGACTCGGTCTGCTGGCCGGGCACTACCGGCAGGATCGGCCGTGGTCCGACGAGGTTCTCGAACGGGCTCACACCCGGCTCGCACTGTGGCGTCGGGCCGCTGCGCTGGAGAGCGCAGCGTCGGCCGACGATGTGATCAATCGGTTGCGGCAGCATCTGGCCGACGATCTGGACACCCCCAAGGCTCTCGATGCGCTCGACGCGTGGGCGAGTTTCGCGGTCGAGCGCGGCGGATCGGATGCGGGTGCACCCGCCGCCTTCGCCGATGCAGTCGACGCGTTGCTCGGGGTTCCGCTGCGTTAGGTCGAATCCCTGGCTCGTAGATCCATCAACAGATCCGGGACGAGTCGTTCCTCCATGACTGCCCGGCCCGAACCACGAAGAGCAGCAGCCAGTTCCGTGTCCCACGGACTGTCCGTCGGATGGCCCTTCAGCGGTTCGGAATTTCGTGCGTCGAGAGCAAGTCGATAGGAGTCGACGTCCATGCGCCACGGCACCGCGTCGTACCGGGAGAGTGCTCGTTTCACCATGTGCACTCCGGCCCAGTCGAAGTCGGCACGCCAGCGAATCGTGGTGCCTGGTGCGCGGGAGGCCAGCAGCCGGTGTACCGCGGCGGAGGGCTGACCGTCCGTGCAGATCAGGCTCGCGCAGTTCGACCCGAGAGTGCGGGCTGCCGCGGCGAGAACCGCCACGTTCTCGCAGACGAACACCTTGGCCGAACTGTTGGTGAGCGTCCCGCGCATGAGCATGTCCACGGTGACGGAGAAGGGGATGCCCTCGTCGGCAGCCTCGTTCAGCCACCCTGCCACGGTATGGGTCTCGTCGACGCGGTAGCCGAGCACCAGCACCCGGCTGGACACCGCGTCGACCGACACACCTGCGGTCTCCCACAACGCCCTGATACCGACCGGATCGACGGGCCGAGGGACGTTCTCGCGCAACGACAATGCATCGAGGACAAGTTTCGGGGCACCGCCGGCCGAGAGTGCCTTGGTATCAGCGCAGGCGAGTTCGGCCAGCTCGGTGAGCGACATCCCGTCCACCGGCAGCATCGCGAGGACCTTCGTGGCCACCTCGAGCGCGTCGACGGCGACCCGGCCACCGAGGGTGCCGTCCTGGTTGAGCAACGAGGCGATCCAATGTTCGATCCATTCTCGGTCGGTGCCGCCGCCGAGAACATCCCTGGCCCGATCGAGTGCATCGGCGCGCACCTGAGCCTTGTCGGCGGCGATCCGCTTCTTGTCCTGCAACGGGGCCTGCGACGTGAGGGTGTCGATCAGTCCGAGGCCACCGTTGAGCGGACGGCTCAGCCACGCGTCGAATCGCTCCAGGTCGAGTCTGTTGCTGCGCGCCCGAGAATGCAGAGTGGAGTTGGACCGAGAGATCGCGCTGCACAGACGCCACAGCTCCGGAGCATCGCTCAGATCGACGGTGATGTTGCCGCCGACCCGAAGCCAGTTGGACTCCAACTTCTTTCGTGCCGCATCGAGCAGCGCACCCAATTCCACGCTGCCGCGCCATTCGCTGTTACCGCTCAAACTCCAGCCCACCTTCGGTTCGGGTCGGCACCCGGCGCGTCAGCGGTGACCCGAGTGCCGCGGCGAGGTCGGTACCGTCGTGCTCGGCGAACAGTTCGCCGTTCTCCCACACCAGAAGTGCTGCGCTGACGGTGTTCTCGGCTGTCGAATGCGCCAGGTCGTAGTGCGCGCAGCCGGGGACGTCCCCGTAGGTGATCCACAGGTCGTATCCGGTCATGAACAGGTCGAGGTCGAATTGCACACTCAGGCCGAGCAATTCGCTGCGGCCGTTGTCGTCGACACCGGCGAACGCCTCGTCCAGCGCCAGCAGCCGAGGTGAATGTGGATCGGCGGAGGACAGCATCACGTGCGCGGCGGCGAACAATGGCAGGTGCAGCGACACCGACTGCTCACCGCCCGAGAGCGCACTGTGGCGTGCGACGGTGAGACGATCCTCGTTGCCGTCACCGCTGATGAGCGTGAAGGCGAACACGCGCCAGCGGCGATAGTCCAGTGTCGTGGACAGGATCTCGGGGTAGGACCGTTCCGGATGCGCCGCGCGAGCGATTCTGATCTCCGACGCGAAGTGGGCGCGCATTGCGGCCAGATCGTCCTGGTTCAACGCCGAGGCGTCGCGGTCGAGCAGTTTGGACACCGCCCGGGCCCCGTCGTCGAGGTTGTCCGCGAGCACCCAGTGCACACCGATCGTGTTGCCCGACGACATGCGGCGCTGCTTCATCTCCGCAGACATCTGGGCGATCAGCTCGCGTGCGTCGACGGTGCGCTCGTGAATCTGCTGCGCCAGGCCGGTCAGCAGTGCATCTTCGAGTATTCGGCGCTCCTGCTCGGTCAGCAGCAACTCCTGATCGGCCCTCGCCGCGCCGATGCGGTCGGCGAAATCTCCGACCGACGAATAGCCCTGCTCGTCCTGAACTCGTACGACGGTCAAACCGTCCGGCGCATCCCACTGCAAACGGTAGTCCTGCCCCGATGCGGCGAGTTGCGAGTCGAACTCCTGGAGCGCACTCGTCAGGGCCGTCCGGGTCGACTTCCGGCTCGAGTCACTGACTTTCACCGACGCCGTCGCTGCGTCGAGTGCCGAATGCAGTGCGCTCACGACCGGCGGTAGTACCGGAACCTCGTCGTCGGGACCGTCGGCCTGCTGAACTCGATACAGAATCTGCTCCACGGTCAACCAGGCAGAATCACTGGCAGGCCAGGCGTACGCCTCGTGGACACCGAGGATGCCGAGCAGGTCCTTGCGAGCGTAGGGCGCCAGCCGCACGGCGTCGCCCAGAGTTTCGGTGACGGCACCGCGCAGGCTTTCCAGCGCGGTGTTGCAGGCACCCTCGGCCTTGCCGATCGCTTCGCCGGCTTCCTTGTCCGCTTTGCGCGCGGCCCGCTGCTCGGCGCGGCACTTCTCGATGCGTTCGCGTGCGTTCTCCAGATCGGTGTCGATCTGTTCGGCGGTGGCACCGAGCTTCTCGCTCAGGAGCTCGAGGCGTTGCACCTGCTGTCGGTAGTTCTCTTCGGCTATTGCCGCTTCCTCGGCGAGCTCCTCGGCCAGGCCGGTCGCCTCTTCGAGCCGGTTGGTTGCTTCGCGGGCGCGTTCTGCTTCGCGCGTGTGATCGCCACGCTTGCGGATGACAACCGAGCCCTGATGCTCGAAATGCCGAATCGCAGCGGCGAGGGCATCGATGTCGCGACCGATGTGGGGGGTGCGGTGAGCCACGGCGACGGTGCGCAGCTGCTTCTCCTTCGCCGACAGGTCTGCGATCGCCTGGTCGAACTCACGGTCGGCCGCGGCAGCACCCTCCGTGGAGGTGCGTAGCGCTCCAGCGGCAGCGGTGACGGCGCGTTGCGCTCTCACGATGGCCGAGGCCCGGGGGAGCTGCTTGGCGGCCGCACCCAGTGCCTGCACCGATTCGCGCGCAGATCGTTCGTCGGCCGTCGCGGTCTCCAGCGCGGCCGTTGCGGTATCGATCGCGCCACCGAGCTCGGCGATGCGTTGCTCACGCCGACGAGCTCGCGCCGTCGCACCGATGTACTCGGCATCGGCCTTGGTGTGGCGACCCTGCTGCACACCCTGCCAGTACCGACCGTCGACGCCCACCGAGACGGCACCGCCGGAGACTGCGCTTTGGTCCTGTTGCAGTGCAACCGAATTCAGCACGTCGAGTATGCGCGATTCCGATACGGCAGTGCCGGGCTCGGGTTCGAGGACGGACGCCAACGTGGTTCCGGTCGGCCTCGCGGCCTCCGGCAGCGGCGACAGATACTGCTCCGAGTTCGAGTCGACGGGGAAATCCGCGATCGGATTGATCCAGCCGTCGAGCAGATTCGCCGCCTGCAGCGCGGATTCGATTCCGGCGGCGTCGGCAGGGGAGACCGAATCCGCGAACCGAACCAGCTGCCACAGTGGCGCTCCCGACAGATCCGCACGCGAGTCGGTCCGCGCGGCGAACGGCGGCGGCGCGTCATCGTGTTCGGCTCGCACCAGGGACAGTTCGTCGCGTAGCGCGTTCAGCTCGGCCGTGCGGGTCGATACGTCCACGCGGGCCTGTGCCTGCCGGGCACGAAGCGCGTCGATACCGTCCGCGGTCTGTTCGGCCAGCACCGATTCCAGGCTCGGGGCGTCGTCGTCGCCGACGTGTGCCAACGCCGCGTCGAGGGCCTCGAACGCGGCGGAGGTGATGCCCGCAGCAGAGTAGAGCGCCGAATTGTTCGACCACCAGGCTCGTAGTCCCGAGGCGAACTGCGCCTTCTCCAGGTCCACGGTCGCCTCGGCCTCGGTGACCGCGGCCGACGCGGCCTCGAGCATCTCTCTGGCCTTCGACGCGGCCTTCTCCGCACGACTGCGTTCCGTCGACGCCTTCTCGACGGTTCCCAGCGCCTCGCGAACCGCCCGCACGTCGCCGTCGCGTTCCTCGGCGTGGCCACGCAGCGCGGTGCTGATCTGGTCGCTACGGGCCGTTCCCGGCAGTGGTGTCCAGACGATCCCCGCGTCCTCGGCTGCAGTCTGCAGTTCCTCCTCGGCGCGGGTGACCCCGGCAACGGAATCCCGGAGTGCGGAATCAGCCCGAGCCGCTTCGGTGGTGCGCTGTTCCAGTTCTACTCGAGCCTTGCGGGCGCGGTCGGCCTGCTGGGCGGTCGAGATCTCCAGCTTCGCAGCGGATTCGGCCAGATCGTCGAGTTGCTGCTTGCCCTCGTATGCGCTCGAGCGCTGTAGAGTCTCGCGGTCTGCGACGGCCTGATCCAGTGCGCGTTCGGCCTCGTCGAATCGGGTTTCTGCAGCCGCACGTTCGAGCAGACGGCGGTCCTTCAGAGCGGCAGCGGCGAAGTGTGCGGTGGACGCATGAGTGACCGCCTCGAGCCGGCGCGAGACCTGCTCGACATCCGAACGCGTCTGCACCCGAAGGTATTTGGAGTACACCGAGACGAAGTTCTTGGCGGCGTGATCGGCCTGCGCCAGTCCTTCGAGAGCCCGGCCCACCTCTTCCAT
The DNA here is from genome assembly GCF_001647185.1 of Rhodococcus sp. EPR-147. Classification (NCBI taxonomy): domain Bacteria; kingdom Bacillati; phylum Actinomycetota; class Actinomycetes; order Mycobacteriales; family Nocardiaceae; genus Rhodococcus; species Rhodococcus sp. EPR-147. The sequence goes on along the minus strand of NZ_LVCU01000301.1, from coordinate 4,681 downwards.
GTCACTGAAGGAGCGCGCTGCTTCGAGCACCAGCTGCTCGTCCAACGGACGCAGGCCGTCGGTCAACGCCTGCGAGAGCCCCTTCGGGTCGAGGTTCTTGGCCAACTGTGGGCGGCGGAGTGTCAAGATCAAGTTGATCAACTGGTCGTAGCGCTGTGCACCGAGCCCGAACATGCGGGCGTCGATCGCGGCGCGATAGTCCACCGGGCGATCTGTCAATGCGTCGGTGCCCAGCTGTTCACCGAGTTGCTTCTTCGTCAACGGACGGTCGTCGGAACCCAACAGCGAGAAGTCGACGCCCACTCGGCCGTCGGCCACGAAGTACCAGCGGGTCACCTTGTCGTTGTGGCGGCTCGCCCGCATGCCGATTCCGACCGTCACCGATTCGGGGTCCTCGCGTGACCCGCGGCCGAACTCCATCCACACGTACGAGTGCGCGCTTTCCTGCCCTCGGTAGAGCAGGTTGGACTTCATCGTCCGCTCTTCTCCGGCGAACGGATTGAGCCGGCGCGGTTCGATACGACCGTCGAGGACGAACGGGAACAGCACTTCGAGAGCCTTGGTCTTGCCGGAACCGTTGGGCCCACGCAACACCAGACGACCGTCGGCGAAGGAGAACTCCTGATCACGGTAGTCCCACAGGTTGACGATCCCTGCTCGCGTCGGCCGGAAACGTGACGAGTGTGCGGTCATCTACTCAAGCCTCTACTTCGGATAAATCGGTGATGTCGGCCTGGTCGGTTCTGGGGGACTGGTCGGTACTGGGGGACTGTTCGGTACCGAACAGCGAATCCTGCGGGGTCCGATCGCGCACGCTGACCATCACGTCGCGGTAGCGCGCGATCACCGGCAGCACCAGCACGCCGCCGGACACGCTGTGTATCAATCGAAGTCGATGCAGCATCGCGATCGATCGGAGCCGCAGGCCGTCGCGATCGGTCTGCCACTGAGCAGCGAACGTACGACCGAACCGTTCGACGAGATCGTCGCCCACCGAGACCAACCAACTGTCCTCGATCAGCGGATACCGCTTCTTGCCCACCGCATCGTCGAATGTCCCTGCATCGGAACCGAAATCGAATTCTGCGAGATCACCGAAGACTCCACCGTCGGGAATTGCACCGTCCAACTGCTCGATCAGGGCGTCACCGTCGGGAAGGGGGTAGGTCGCCAGCGCGGGTGCATCCGGATCGATCACCCGGTCCGAGATCTCGCCCGCGATCAGCAATGCGACCTGGGCAATGGTTCCGGTGCTGGGGAATCGGTAGTCCGAGAGTCGTCCCGAGGTGTCGATGAGGGCCACTCCCTCGGCGCGACGCTCGGCGACGAGGCCGGTCAGCAACTCGACGTCGGCAACGGTGCGCGACGCGGCGAGGGCCGTGCGGCCGTCCGGGTCGAGATCGTCGACATAGACCACCGGTTGCTCCACCAACGCACGGCGTACCGCACGCAGCGTTTCCTTCGGATCTGCCTCACGCCCGGAATCGGTCAGTCCCGCATCGGATTCCTCGGGGTCGATCGCGGCGTCCGAGCCGGCCAGCAACCCGCGAATCGATCGCAGATGCTGCACGGCGCGGGGCGGCCTGAACATGGCAACGACGACGGGACGGTCGATGTCGTAGAGCGCCTCGCCCGCGGACGGGTTGTTCGCCCAGCCGCTCGCGTCACCGTCGGCCAACGCGATGGCCCCGCGTGTCGCGAGCCACCCGATCGCGTCGACGAACGCGTCTCGATCGCTTGCCCGGTCGGTTGTCAGCTCGACACCGTCGACCTGACTCGCCTCTGCTGCAACATGATCGGCGAGTTCGGACAGGGTGATCTGGTTGCCCGCCCGGCCGAGTGCCGCCAGCGCCAACGCCAGGTACGCGTACCTACGGCGGTCGAAGATTCGGTCGGTGGGCGTTCGCGCGGGTTGACTGTCGTCGAGTGCGTCGATCACCGGGAACAGGCGAGCCGTGGTCTCGGTGACCTCGAGGCGATACCCGAACAGCTCGAGCAGATCCTCGCGCAACTCGGTGGCCCATCTGCGCAGCAGTGGCAGCGCGATCCGGTCGGGGTACGTCGTGGTCACCAGGTGATTCGACAGCGCAACCCGGGCGGCCCGCTGGTAGGAATCCAGTGCGAGGGTGGAGATCTCGCGAGCTCTCATCGGCGTGCCACCTCGCTGACCTCGAGCGCCAGGCGGTCCAGGTGCAGCCGGCCTCTGCTGGTCCGCACGATCGTCGAACGGTCGCTTTCGCTGAGGGTCAGGCGCACGCCGCTGTCCGATCCGGACGAGTCGGAGGTGCGTCCGCTCACGCGTACCCGGGCGGTCAACGCAGCATTCAACAGACTCAACAGCACCTCGGTTTCCTGCTCGTCGAGAATCCGGTCGTGGATTCCGGCGGAGGCAAGCGACTGCGCTGCGGCACTGCGTGATCGCTGCGACTCGAGTTGCTGCTCGCGAAGCCGTCTGATGCCGCCGTCGTTGCGCTGCACCCGTCCCGGAACACCGGGGGTCGGGGTGCGTCCGGTCTCGGCCAGGGTGCGCGAGATCTCGACCGGTGGTGCCTCCCACCACGATCGGGACGTGGGGATGATGTCGGCGTCGGGATGCACCATCGACAGATGCCGCGGTCTGCCGAGGCCGGACACGGCATGGAACAGAGCGTGCGCGCTGTCTTCGGTCGGCGCGGCAGCGAACCAACCGGCCAGGTGGCGCAATTGGCTCTCGCGACTGACTCCGCCCTTGCGGGTCTCGGTGACCCGGCGCAGCAGCGACAGCACGGCGGCGATCGCGCTCATCGTGCCCTCGCGGAGTCGCTCGGACTCGCTGAGTTCGGACTCGGCCGAGACGAACCAATGCGAGAGGCCGGCCCAGCGATCGGTCCAGTCGGCGCGGCGTTCGGCGACGGTGAGAAAGACTCGTTCGTCGCTGATCGCGGCTCGCTCGACGAGTTCCTCGATTCCGGTGCTCTCGACGAGTGCTATCGCCTCGGCGAGTTTCGGTGCGTAGCGGGTCAGATCGGAGCTGAATTCACGCATGTGTGTCAGCAGGGCGTCCTTGTGGACCAGGAACGACTCCGGCGTGATCGCGGTGGTGCGCACGAGGTCGCCGAGCACCAGATAGAAGTGCGCGGCGCGGGTAGCCATCTCCGACAGTGTCGAATCGAGTCGGCTGAGCTTGCGGTAGATGCGATCGCCGTCGGCCTGACGGTTCGCCTCGGCCAGCTCGTGCATGTCGGCCAGTAGCTCGGGCAGCACCAGCCGCGACAGCGCGGCGTCGTCCAGGCGCGCACCGAGCACGTCCTCGACCGCTCGGTAGGCCTTGTAGCCGGCTTGGCCGAACTGGTAGACGAAGTGACGGTTGCGGTACTCGGCGAGGGTGGCGGCGCGGGTGCCGTCGTAGCTGCGTTCGAGCAGGCCCCAGGCGTGGAGCTGATCGAGCAGAGGCGCGATGTCGAGGGTGCTCAGCGCTTCGTGGTGCCCGGAGCTGCGTGCGATGAGGTCGGCGACGTCTCCGGAGTGCAGCAGGACGACGTAGTTGGCTCGTGCAGTGTCGAATGCCCGGAGAACAGCCAGGTACTCGGAGCGCTTCTCGGCAACGGCGAACGAGAAGAGACCGAGACGATCTTCCTCCACGAACGCATTCACGACTCCCTGTCGTGCGTCCTCGCCTGATTCGCTCACTGGAACAGGGTAGGGGGTCAGGCTCTCGGTCGTTCAACCGTGCCGGTTAGAGCTCCAGGGTCACTTTTCCGTCCACCACTGCGGCGGGGTAGGTGCGCACCGAGTCGATGCCGCTGGGGCAGGTGCCGTCGTCGAGCGAGAAGGTGTACTGGTGCAGTGGACACACGACTATGGATCCGTCGATCTGACCGTCTGCCAGCGGCCCGCCCTTGTGCGGGCACACGGCGTCCATGGCCCGGACCGAGCCGTCACGGAGGAGGAACACCGCCACCTGCTTGCCGTCCACCACGTAGGCCCGTCCCTCGCCGGGCGTCAGGTCCTCCACGGCCCCGACAGGCACGCTCATCGGACCGGCACCTGTGGCAGCGGAAGCAGGGGCAGCGATGGGGTGAACTGGGCGGGTGACTTCGGTGCGGCGCGGTCCTGCCACGGGTCGATGTACCCGTCCACCGATGCCTGCATTCGTTCGTCGAGTCCGGCGACGATGCCGTCGCGGTCGTCGATCAGCACGCTCTGCAGTTCTTCGAGACCGACACGCGGAACCCACGCGTACGTTCGCTCGAGCCACTGGGCGTTCTCACGGTAATGCTGGATGAACCTGCCTGCCACGGTCAGAACCTCCTCGGCCCCCGTCACGGTGGCCAGTAGATCGCCCTTGCGGATGTGTGCACCGGCCGCACCTCCGACGTAGATCTCCCATTTGTCCTCACCCACCGAGACGACGCCGAAGTCCTTGCACAGTGCTTCCGAGCAGTTGCGCGGGCAGCCCGCGACCGCGAGCTTCAACTTCGCCGGAGTCTCCAAGCCCTGGAACCGTTCTTCGAGGGCGATGCCCAGTGCCGTCGAGTCGCCGAGGCCGAAGCGACAGAAGTCGCTGCCGACGCAGGTCTTCACCGTGCGCATACTCTTGCCGTAGGCGAAGCCGGAGGGCATGTCCAGATCGCCCCACACCTTCGGCAGGTCTTCCTTCTTGATGCCGAGGAGATCGATACGCTGACCGCCGGTGACCTTG
>NZ_LVCU01000300.1:0-8560 GCF_001647185.1 Rhodococcus sp. EPR-147 | reverse complement strand
CCACCGAGAACGTGCCGTCCCGCTGGATGTTGGCGTGAACTCGGTCGTTGATGAACAGCGCGCCGCGCTCGTCCACCCAGTCCGGGCCCCACACCGTCCGCAGCAACGACGCCAACGGCATCTTGGCCGCGGCATCCTCCGCTCCACCGGTCGCCAACGCGGCGAAGACCGCAGACACCGCCCGAAGATCCTGCGCGCGAATCGCGTCGATCAGCTCCGGCTTGGTCATCGGGATACACGGCACGTACCAGTCTGCGGTCGGGTCGGCCTCGACGGCACCGCCTGCTGCGCACGCGATGATGTCCTTCACCAGTCCCTTGCACGATCCGCACCCCTTGCCTGCCCGGGTCTTCGCGGTCACGTCGCCGAGGTTCTTCGCGCCTGCGTGTACGCAGGCCACGATGGCTCCCTTGGTGACGCCGTTGCAGTTGCACACCTGGACGTCGTCGGCCAGCTCGGCGGCTCCTGTTGCCGCAGAGGGGGTGCCCATGTCGAAGAGCATGCTGATGCGCTCGTCGGGCAACGGCACTTTCTCGTCGAACGCCTGGGTGAGGAAGTTGGCCTTGGAGATGTCGCCCAACAGGGTGGCACCGACGAGTTTGTTGTTCCGCACGATCACCGACTTGTACGTACCGCTGCGCGGCTCGTAGAACTGGACGAACTCGTCGTCGTCTCGTTCGGGGGCGGTGATCCCCATCGAGGCGACGTCGACACCGGCGACCTTGAGCTTGGTGGTCAGACGCGAACCGTGGTACGCCGCAGTGGGATCGGCTCCGGTGAGCACGTCTGCCAACACGACGGCCTGCTCCCACAGCGGAGCGACGAGGCCGTAGACCTCGCCGCGGTGTTGGCAGCATTCACCGACGGCATAGATGGAACCCTCGTCCTCGCAACGTAATTGGTCGTCGACGACGATTCCGCGTTCGATCAGCAGTCCGCCGGCGCGAGCGAAATCGACGCTGGGACGAATGCCCGCGGTGACGACGACCATGTCAGCGGCGAGCGAGGTGCCGTCGTTGAACCCCACGCCGGTGACGACGCCGTCCTCGGAGCGCAACACCGAGGTGGTTCGCTTGGAGGTGTGCACGCCGACGCCGAGTGACTCGATCTTGTTCCGTAGTACGCGGCCGCCACGCTCGTCGAGCTGCTGATTCATCAGGTGACCGGGGGAGTGCACCACGTTCACTTCCAGGCCCTGCGTGCGCAAGCCGTATGCGGCTTCGAGTCCGAGCAGTCCGCCGCCGATGACGACGGCGCACACGTCGTCGCGCGACTGCGCCATCTGCAGCATGCCGTTGGTGTCGGCGATGGTGCGGAACCCGAACACGCCTCGCGCCAGCCTGCCGTCGGACTCGCGGAGACCGTCCATGTTGGGGAAGAACGTGTTGCTGCCGGTGGCGATGATCAGCACGTCGTAGTCGACGGACCGACCGCTCTCGCAGACGACGGTCTTGGAGAACCGGTCGAGCGAGATCGCGCGGTCTCCGGCGTGCAGCGTGACGCCGTTCTCGCTGTACCAGCTCATCGGGTTGAGGATCAGGTCCTCGTCGTCGACGGTGGCCTCGCCGGACAACACGTGCGAGAGCATGATTCGGTTGTAGTTGCCGTACGGCTCGTCGCCGATCATGGTGATCTCGAACGACGAACTGCCGCCGCGTTTGATGATCTCCTCGACCGCCCTGGCACCGGCCATCCCGTTACCGACCACCAGCAGCCGCTGCTTGCCCGCGGTCATCAGATCAACACCAGACCGAAATCGACGACGACCTCTCCGCTGGTTCCGGCAGGGGCGGCGACGACCAATTCGAGCACCGTGTCGGGATCCACGTCCTCGACCACCCGCAGCGGAATGTTCACGCCGCTCTTGGCACCCATCGGGAACATGCGCATCGGACTGCCGTCGCGCAGCAAGGTGACGACCACCAGCTCGTCGCTCGAATTTCCGCCGCGAAAGTACAGCGGCTGAGCCGTCGTACCCTCGGGGACGACGAAGCTGAGGCTGGGATCGATCAGCTCGGGCTTGTCCAGACCGTGTCCGGTGAACGAGAAGACGCCTTGCAGGAATCGCGGTGTGCTGGCCATACCCACGAGGTTGCGGGGTCGGGGTGACGTCACCGCTGCGGTGACGTTACGTCGGGATCAGAAAGACCTCACCGGCCCCCGGCTCCTCCTGTGCGGTCGGTCAGAGCCCGAAGTTGCCCGGACCGCGTCGCCTCAAGTACTTCTCGAACTCGGCCGCGATGGCGTCGCCGTCGATCTTGGCGATCGCATCGGACATGTCCACCTCGGCGTCGCCGCGTTCCTCGAGGCTGCGAACGTATTCGCTGATCTCCTCGTCTTCCTTCGTCATCTCGGTCACCGCCTCTTCCCATTCCTCGGCCTGGGTGGGCAGTTCGCCGAGCGGTACCTCGATGTCGAGCACGTCCTCGACCCGCTGCAGCAGCGCCACGGTGGCCTTGGGGTTGGGCGGCTGGGAGACGTAGTGCGGGACCGCAGCCCAGAAGGAGACCGCAGGCACCCCGGCCTTGACGCACTCGTCCTGCAGCACACCGGTGATCCCGGTCGGTCCCTCGTAGCGAGTCTGTTCCAGGTTGAACTGTTCGGCCGATTCGGTGCTGTAGGCGGTGCCGGTCACCGGAACGGGTCTGGTGTGGGGAGTGTCCGCCAGCAGTGCGCCCAGGATCACCACGGTCTCGACGCCGAGCTGTTCGACGAATTCGAGGAGGTCGTCGCAGAAACTGCGCCAGCGCATGTTCGGCTCGATGCCACGTAGCAGCACCACATCGCGCGAGCTGCCGGGAGGCGAACACACCGACAGCCGAGTCGACGGCCACTCGATCTCGCGCGTGACACCGTCCACCTGCCGGACTGTCGGGCGGTTGACCTGGTAGTCGTAGTAGTCCTCCGAGTCCAGTTCGGCCAGCGGACTGGCGTCCCAGATCAGCTCCAGATGCTCGATCGCGCCGCTGGCTGCATCTCCCGCGTCGTTCCAGCCCTCGAAGGCAGCGACCAGGATCGGGGAGCGCAACTCGGGAATGACGTCGTCGAGATCGTCGAGGTCGTCGAGGTCTGTGGCATTGGCCACAGCATCGTGGACGGCCTCGATCAATGCAGCATCCAGAGGCACATCCGATCCGGCAACTGAAATGTCCGTATTTTCGTTTCCGTCGTCGATCGGGGACTGGCCATCGAGGTTTCGGGGACTCACCACGACAGCCTACGACCCGACGTAACTTCGGTGCCCACTACTCTGTAGTGATGCCCGCTCAACACAAGCCCAGTCTGCTCGATGCGATTTCACGTCGTGTTGTCATCGGCGACGGAGCGATGGGCACGATGCTCCAGGACGCCGACCTCACTCTCGACGACTTTCTCGGTCTGGAGGGATGCAACGAAATCCTGAATGCCACCAGGCCGGACGTGCTGCGTGAGATTCACCGCGAGTACTTCGCGGCCGGTGCGGACGCCGTCGAGACCAACACCTTCGGCTGCAATCTGCCCAACCTGGCCGATTACGACATCGAGGACCGCATCCGCGAGTTGGCCGAGAAAGGCACCCGGCTCGCGCGTGAGACCGCCGACGAGATGGGCCCGGGCCGCGACGGGATGGGCCGCTTCGTGTTGGGTTCCATGGGCCCCGGTACCAAGCTCCCCACTCTCGGCCACGCCCCCTTCGCCCGACTGCGCGACGCGTACACCGAAGCTGCCCTCGGCATGATCGACGGCGGTGCCGACGCCATCCTGGTCGAGACCTGCCAGGACTTGCTACAGGTCAAGGCCGCGATCATCGGCAGCCAGCACGCGATGGACAAGCTGGGCGTCCGCATCCCGATCATCACCCACGTCACCGTCGAGACGACGGGCGCGATGCTCGTCGGCAGCGAGATCGGTGCCGCACTGACGGCACTCGAACCCCTCGGTATCGACATGATCGGGCTCAACTGTGCGACCGGCCCGGCCGAGATGAGCGAGCACCTGCGCCATCTGTCCAAGCATTCGCGTCTTCCGGTGTCGGTGATGCCCAATGCCGGCCTGCCCACCCTGGGCGCGAAAGGGGCCGAGTACCCACTGACCGCTCCCGAATTGGCCGAGGCCCTGAGCGGTTTCGTCAGCGAATACGGGTTGGCTCTGGTGGGAGGTTGCTGTGGCACCACGCCCGAGCACATCCGCCAGGTTGCCGACATGGTGCACGGGGCAACGAAACTCGAACGGCAGCCCGCGCCCGAGCCGGGCGTCTCCTCGCTGTACACCGCCGTTCCGTTCGAGCAGGATGCCAGCATCCTGATGATCGGTGAGCGCACCAACTCCAACGGGTCCAAGGCATTTCGCGACGCGATGCTCGCCGAGGACTACGAGAAGTGCCTCGACATCGCCAAGGACCAGACCCGCGACGGCGCGCACATGCTCGACCTCAACGTCGACTACGTCGGCCGCGACGGCGCCGCGGACATGGCCGCGTTGGCCAGCCGACTGGCGACGGCGTCGACCCTGCCGATCATGCTCGACTCCACCGAACCTGCCGTTCTCGAAGCAGGTTTGGAGCACCTCGGTGGCCGCAGCGCGGTCAACTCGGTCAACTACGAGGACGGCGACGGACCCGACTCGCGATTCCAGAAGATCATGCGTCTGGTCAAGGAGCACGGCGCCGCCGTCGTTGCGCTGACCATCGACGAAGAGGGACAGGCACGTACGGCCGAATGGAAGGTGCGCGTCGCAGACCGGTTGATCACCGACATCACCGAGAACTGGGGCCTGCGCCACGAGGACATCATCGTCGACACCCTCACTTTCCCGATCTCGACGGGCCAGGAAGAGGTGCGACGCGACGGCATCGAGACCATCGAGGCGATCCGGCAGCTCAAGGAGAAGTACCCGAAGGTGCACACCACCCTCGGGCTGTCGAACATCTCGTTCGGCCTCAATCCCGCTGCACGCCAGGTGCTGAACTCGGTGTTCCTGCACGAGTGCACACAGGCCGGCCTCGACACCGCCATCGTGCACGCGTCGAAGATCCTGCCGATGAACAAGATTCCCGACGAGCAGCGCGAGACGGCCCTCGATCTGGTGTACGACCGCCGCAGCGAGGGCTACGACCCGCTGCAGAAGCTCATGCAGCTCTTCGAGGGGGTCTCCGCAGCGTCGGCGCGGGAATCTCGCGCGGAAGAACTCGGCCGTTTGCCGCTGTTCGAGCGACTCGAACGACGCATCGTCGACGGCGAACGCAACGGCCTCGACGCCGATCTCGACGCCGCGATGGCCGAGAAGCCGCCGCTGGAAATCATCAACGAGACTTTGCTCTCGGGGATGAAGACCGTGGGCGAGCTGTTCGGCTCAGGTCAGATGCAGCTGCCGTTCGTGCTCGCCTCCGCCGAGGTGATGAAGGCTGCTGTGGCGTATCTCGAACCGCACATGGAAGCAACCGACGACGACGGCAAGGGTCGCATCGTGCTCGGTACCGTCAAGGGCGACGTGCACGATATCGGTAAGAACCTCGTCGACATCATCCTGAGCAACAACGGGTACGAGGTGGTCAATCTCGGTATCAAGCAACCGATTTCGACCATTCTGGAAGCCGCGATCGACAAGCGCGCCGACGTGATCGGCATGTCCGGGCTACTGGTCAAGTCCACCGTGGTCATGAAGGACAACCTCATCGAACTCAACTCGAAGGGTGTCGCCGAGCAATTCCCGGTTCTGCTGGGCGGAGCGGCCCTGACCCGGTCGTATGTCGAGAACGACTTGCAGGACGTCTACGAGGGCGACGTGCACTATGCGCGTGATGCATTCGAGGGCCTTCGCCTGATGGACACCATCATGACCACCAAGCGCGGTGGCGGACCGGCCCCGGACAGCCCCGAGGCACTCGCTGCGAAGGCCAAGACGGCCGAGCGCAAGGAACGCCACGAGCGGTCCAAGCGCATCGCCGAGAAGCGCAAGGCCGCCGAAGCGCCGGTGGTCGTGCCCGAACGATCCGATGTCGCTGCCGACATCGACATCCCGGTGCCGCCGTTCTGGGGCACGCGCATCGTCAAGGGCGTGTCACTGTCGGAGTACTCGGGACTGCTCGACGAGCGGGCCCTGTTCCTGGGGCAATGGGGTCTGCGCGGTGCCCGCAAGGGCGAAGGTGCCACGTACGAGGACCTGGTGGAATCGGAAGGCAAACCGCGCCTGCGGTATTGGCTCGATCGACTGAGCACCGACGGCATCCTCGCACACGCGGCATTGGTGTACGGGTACTTCCCGGCGGTCTCGGAGGGCGACGACGTCGTCGTGCTCACCGAACCCGAACCCGATGCGCCCGAACGCTTTCGGTTCACGTTCCCACGGCAGCACCGCGACCGCTTCCTCTGCATATCGGACTTCGTTCGGTCGCGTTCGGCGGCACGGGAATCGGGCAAGGTCGATGTTCTGCCGATGAACCTGGTGACGATGGGCCAGCCCATCGCGGACTTCGCCAACGAGCTGTTCGCCGCCGACTCGTACCGTGACTACCTCGAGGTCCACGGAATCGGCGTTCAGCTCACCGAAGCCCTGGCCGAGTACTGGCACCGCCGGGTACGCGAGGAACTGAAGCTCTCCGACGGCAATTCCGTCGCCTCGGAGGATCCCACCGAGGCCGAGGGCTTCTTCAAACTCGAATATCGCGGTGCGCGTTACTCGTTCGGCTACGGCGCATGCCCCGATCTCGAGGACCGCATCAAGCTCGCCGCACTTCTCGAACCCGAGCGAATCGGCGTCAAGCTCTCCGAGGAACTGCAGCTACACCCCGAACAGTCGACCGATGCGTTCGTACTTCATCACCCGGAGGCCAAGTACTTCAATGTCTAGAACCCACCTGCAGGGTGTCCTGTGGGACATGGACGGCACACTGCTCGACTCGGAGAAGATCTGGGACGTCGCCATCGGTGAGTACTCCCGCTCACTGGGAACGGAACTCAGCGCGGAGGTGCGTGAAAGCACCCTCGGCAACTCGATGTGGGATGCACTGCGCAAGGTCTTGGCGAATGCCGGGGTCGAGGTCACCGACGAGCGCCTGATCGAGGGCCGTGAGTGGCTGACCACACGAGTCGGAGACCTGTTCGCCGAGGGGATTCCGTGGCGCCCCGGTGCCAAGGACGCTCTTGCGCTCGTGCGCGAGATGGGTCTGTCGACCGGGTTGGTCACCAACACCGAGCGGGGTCTGGTCGAGCGGGCTCTGGACACCCTGGGGCGCGAGTACTTCGACATCACGGTCACCGGCGACGAGGTCGAGGCAGGCAAACCGCATCCGGCCCCGTACCTGCGCGGTGCAGCGTTGCTCGGACTCGACGCAGCTTCGTGCCTTGCGGTCGAGGATTCGCCCACCGGTTCGCTGTCGGCGCACACCGCCGGTTGTCCGGTGCTGGTGGTTCCGTCCGAAATCGCGGTGCGGGCCGCACCGGGGTACACCATCCGCGATGGTCTCGTCGGATTGACCGCCGACGAGGTGCGACGAGCCTGGGCATCCTGATCTCGACCGATTCGTACCCCCGAGCGACGACGTGAAAGAATATCCATCCGTGAAGACTTTCGATTCGCTGTTCGCCGAGCTCACCGACCGCTCGAAGACCCGCCCCGAGGGTTCGGGCACCGTAGCAGCGTTGGACGCGGGAGTTCATTTCCAGGGCAAGAAGGTCCTCGAAGAAGCCGGTGAAGTGTGGATCGCCGCCGAGCACGAGAGCGACGAGGCACTCGCCGAGGAGATCTCGCAGCTGCTCTACTGGGTCCAGGTGATGATGGTGGGTAGAGGCCTCGAACTCGAGGACGTCTACAAACATCTGTGAGTTCGATCCGCATGTCGCTCACGAACTCGTCGAACAAGGAAAACTGCATGCTGCGCGTAGCCGTACCCAACAAGGGCGCTCTCTCCGAGTCCGCCGCCGAAATTCTCAGTGAAGCCGGCTACCGACGCCGAAGCGATTCCAAAGACCTGACGGTTCTCGATCCGGCGAACGGCGTCGAATTCTTCTTTCTGCGCCCCAAGGACATCGCGATCTACGTCGGATCCGGGCAGCTGGATCTGGGCATCACCGGACGCGACCTGGCTCTCGATTCCGGTGCTGCTGTCGAAGAGCGGCTGGCACTCGGATTCGGCCGATCGACCTTCCGCTATGCCGCACCCGCGGGCAAGGAGTGGGCACCCGAGGATCTGGGTGGATTGCGCATCGCGACGTCCTATCCCAACCTGGTGCGCAAGGATCTGGCCGCCAGAGGACTCGAAGCAACGGTCATCCGCCTCGACGGTGCGGTGGAGATCTCCATCCAGCTCGGGGTCGCCGACGCGATCGCCGACGTCGTGGAGTCGGGTCGCTCGCTGCGTCAGAACAACCTCGTGGCATTCGGCGAATCTCTCTGCGATTCCGAGGGCGTCTTGATCGAACGAGCAGGCACACCGGGCACCGACTCCGCACGCAAGCAACTCATCGCCCGCGTACAGGGCGTCGTCTTCGCACAGCAGTACCTGATGCTCGATTACGACTGCCCCAAGTCGATCCTCGACGAGGCCGTCAAGATCACTCCTGGAATCGAATCGCCCACCCTG
>NZ_LVCU01000299.1:0-18286 GCF_001647185.1 Rhodococcus sp. EPR-147 | reverse complement strand
TCTCGGTGCCAAGGCGATCCTCGCCTCCGACATCAGGTCCTGCCGCGCGTTCTGAATCCGAATTCACGTCGTCACAGCGCTGACGTCTCGATCGGACGAGACGTCAGCTGCGACGTCTAACCAACACCGTCTGAGCGATGCGACCGACAGGTCCTCGTTCGTCGCTGAGGGTGCCCGCGCACATTGCGATTCCGTCCGGCCCGGTGGAGGTCTCGGCGGACACCCCGATCCAATCTCCCTGCGGCACGCGGAACACGTGCACGGTCAGATCGGTGTTCAGGAACGTCCATTCGTCGATCGGGAGCTTGGCTCCGATTCCGTTGGCGATGTCGGCAATAGAGAACAGTCTCTCCAACGGAGTCATCGATTCACCCTGCACCAGAACGGGTCTGGGCCTCGCCCACACCTGGCCCGGCCCCGGCTCGCCGAGTCCGGTGAGAGTCCTGAACTCGACGGCGTCGAGATAACCCGACGACCAGGTGCCACCGAAGGTGTAATCGACTCCGTCGCTCACCGGTCGCATCACCGGATCCCCGGAGTGTGCAACGTCGTCGGTCGGCGTGGTGCGCAATCGCCATGCGCTGCCGCGGGCCACCGCCCGCGCAGTTCCCGACGTGCCGTCCGCCCAGAGTTCCGCGACGACGAGCTCGATATTGGCACCGGGACGCTCCGTCCATGACCGGATCTCGATGTCCCCGACCGGAACCGGTCCGAGGATGTCGACGGCCACGCGACTGATACGGGTGTCCTCCCTGGCGTCGACTCGCTCGAGCGCCCGGACCAACAGGGCCGACGGCGGAGCGCCGTGTTGCATCGTCGGTGCCCACAGACTGACGGTGTGCTCGGTAGCGGTGACCCGCTCGTGGCCTTCGCTGCCGACACCGGCGGGAACGAAGAAGGCGTTCGGCAGTGCCTTCGCGGTGAGGGTCACAGCTCGGCCCCCGCCGGATCGGCAGCGGCCGTGGGCCAACCCGGATACGCCGGGGGAGTACCACCGAATTCCGGACACAGCGCCTGGTGGTCGCACCACTTGCACAACGCGCCCCGTTTGGCGCGGAAATCGCCGGTCTCGCCCGCAGCCAGAATCGCTTTCCAGATGGCCGAGAGCATGCGCTCGAACCTCCGCAACTCGCCCTCGTCCGGGGTGTAGGTCAGCTCCTGCTTGTCGGAGAGGTACATCAACTTCAGTTGTGCCGGAACGACTCCACGCATCCGCATGATCATCAGCGCGTAGAACTTCATCTGGAACAGCGCCTTGGACTCGGTGAACTCTCGCGGTGCCCGACCGGTCTTGTAATCGACGACGCGGATCATCCCGTTCGGTGCCACGTCGATCCGATCGATGAATCCGCGCAGCGGCGTACCGTCGTCCAGCACTACCTCCACGCGCTGTTCGCAGGACTCGGGCTCGAACCGAGTGGGGTCTTCGAGCTCGTAGTACCCGGCGACCAGCGCGCGAGCCCGGTCGAGAAACGCCGGTCTTTCGTCCGCCGGAACCAGACTCTCGATGTCGGGTGACCGAGCGACCACTCGCTCCCACGCCGGATCGACGAGTTCTCGCGCAGTGGCCGGAACACGATCCTGTGCGGGCAACGCGTACAGGGCCTCCAATGCGGCATGCACCACAGTTCCCTTCACCTGAGCTTCGGTGGAGACCTCGGGAATCCGGTCGACGGCACGCAGGCGATAGAGGAGTGGGCACTGCTTGAAATCACCTGCGCGCGAAGGCGACAACGCCGGTGTACTGCGGGAGCCGGACGTCGCCGGCGACGTCTGCTCGCTGTCGCCGAGATCGAGTAGAGGCAAGTCGACGGGCGTCGACGCGGAAATACTCACGACTGCGACCCTATGCCGTTGGTCCGACATCTTCGGTCAAGGCCGTAGTCTGGCACGTCGAGTCGTCCCAGGTGCCGGATCGCAACAGGTCGGGCACCCAACAGAGCAACGAAAGCAGGTTCCGCTGTGCCGTCCGGTGATGCTGTGTCCTTCGGTGATTCCGCGTCCGCGTCGACCGACGGGCCCGAGGTCGACGCGATCGTCGATGCCCCGGTCATCGGTGCGGACGAAGTGGTCACCGCAACTGTCGACGAAATCGAACTCGACGAAGCTCTCGCGACCGATGACGACGTGCCGGTCGAGCCGGTACCGACCGGACCCGCACGCAGCGGACCGTTCCGCGTCGGAGATCGAGTCCAGCTCACCGACGGTAAGGGCCGCCACTACACGGTGGTGCTCGAGGCGGGCAAGGAGTTCCACACCCACCGGGGCGGAATCACCCACGACAAACTGCTCGGCGCCGACGAGGGCAGCGTCGTCACGTCCGTCAACGGCACCCCTTACCTCGCACTGCGGCCGCTGCTGACCGACTACGTGCTGTCGATGCCGCGTGGCGCGCAGGTCATCTACCCCAAGGACGCAGCCCAGATCGTGCACGAGGGCGACATGTTCCCCGGCGCGCGAGTGCTCGAGGCCGGTGCCGGATCGGGCGCGCTGACGTGCTCGCTGCTGCGTGCCGTCGGTACCGCAGGAACGGTCATCTCCTACGAGATCCGCCAGGACCATGCCGACTACGCGATCAAGAACGTCGAGACGTTCTTCGGCGAGCGGCCGTCCAACTGGCACCTGACGGTGGCCGACGTGGATCAGTTCGGTGTCGATCGTCCCGGCGAGCAGGTCGACCGCGTCGTCCTCGACATGCTCGCGCCATGGGACGCACTGCCTGCCGTATCGAAGGCTCTCGTCCCCGGCGGCGTGCTGCTGGTCTACGTCGCCACGGTGACGCAGTTGTCCAAGGTCGTCGAAGCCCTTCGCGCGCAGGAGTGCTGGACCGAACCCCGCTCGTGGGAGTCGATGGTGCGCGGGTGGCACGTCGTCGGATTGGCGGTTCGTCCCGAGCATCGGATGCAGGGGCACACGGCATTCCTCGTCAGTGTCCGACGCCTCGCCGAGGGCACCGTCACGCCGAAGCCTCAGCGTCGGTCCGGCAAGGGCTGACGATCCCAGCGGCGTCGCCGAGGATTCCCGGCCTCTAGGCGCAGGGTGCCTGCCCCATGGCGAGAATCTGGCAGGTACTGGCATCGGAGAGCTTCCAGTCGCCGTCGATCAGCACCCAGGTCTGCGGGGACGGTGCTGCCGTTCCCCGCGGAGTGGCGATCGCGACGTCGGCGGTGGACGTCTGGCCCTCGACCGTCGGTTCGGCAACCTCGAATGTGATGGCGCCGTAATTCGCCAGAGCCGCGGTCATCGTTTCGAGGTTGGTCAGGCGTGCCTGCCCGTTCTCGACCGAAGCCGCTTTCGTCGCCGCGTCGACATCCGGTGCCACCAGTTGCAGCAGAGATGCTTCGAGTTCAGCCGCGGTAGGTGCTGCGACGGTGGGTGCATCGGTTGCGGGATCGCTGATTTCGGCGGCCGCCGTCGAATTGTGATCGGTGTGATCGGAATCGTCGGCCGAACTGCAGCCGGCCACCGAAATCATCGCTGCCGCGAGCGCGACACCTGCCGAGAAAATGCGCATCTTCACTGGTGAAGCCCCTGATTCCATGGTCGGTCCGCTGCTTGGTCAGGTGAGGCTAACATGAACTCGACCGACGCTCGGGTGCGGTCGAGACACACTGCTTCTCCGTCCCGATCGTGGTGTCGGTCCGCACATTCGGGCCGGTGCCGGTAGCGTTGATAGATCGTCACTGGGAGGAGTCGCTCATGAGCTCAACAGACAATCCGGATGTGGCCGCGGCCAGAGCCGAACTGGACGCCGTGCGAGCCGAAGCTGCTTCACTGCGCCGTCAGCTGGGGGAGTCCCCCGAACAGGTACGCGAACTCGAAGGACGCGTCGATTCTCTGTCGCTGCGCAACGCGAAGTTGATGGACACCCTGAAAGAGGCCAGGCAACAGCTCATCGCACTTCGCGAGGAAGTGGACCGCCTCGGCCAACCGCCGAGCGGCTACGGCGTTCTGCTGAGCGTCTTCGACGACGGCACGGTGGACGTGTTCACCTCCGGACGCAAGATGAGGCTGACGTGTTCACCCAACATCGAGGCGGACTCACTGGCACCGGGACAGACGGTGCGCCTGAACGAAGCGCTCACCATCGTCGAGGCCTGCACCTTCGACCAGGTCGGCGAAATCAGCACTCTGCGTGAGCTTCTGGGCGACGGATCCCGAGCACTCGTCGTCGGTCACGCCGACGAGGAACGAGTGGTGTGGCTGGCCAAGCCGTTGATCGACATGGTCAACGACGAGGGCCCCATCGACCCGGACGAACCGTCCCGCAAACTCCGTCCCGGCGACTCCCTGCTCGTCGACACCAAGGCCGGCTACGCGTTCGAGCGTGTCCCCAAGGCCGAGGTCGAGGACCTGGTCCTCGAGGAGGTGCCCGACGTCGGATACGAGGACATCGGTGGTCTCGGTCGGCAGATCGAGCAGATTCGCGACGCCGTCGAACTCCCGTTCCTGCACAAGGATCTGTTTCGCGAGTACTCCTTGCGTCCGCCCAAGGGTGTGCTGCTCTACGGCCCTCCCGGCTGCGGAAAGACGTTGATCGCCAAGGCGGTTGCCAACTCGTTGGCCAAGAAGATCGCCGAGGCCCGCGGCCAGGACGCCAAGGAAGCGAAGTCGTTCTTCCTCAACATCAAGGGCCCCGAGCTGCTCAACAAGTTCGTCGGCGAGACCGAGCGTCACATCCGCATGATCTTCCAGCGTGCACGGGAGAAGGCGTCCGAGGGCACCCCGGTCATCGTGTTCTTCGACGAGATGGACTCGATCTTCCGCACCCGTGGTTCGGGCGTCTCGTCCGACGTCGAGACGACGGTGGTCCCGCAGCTGCTCGCCGAGATCGACGGCGTGGAGGGGCTGGAGAACGTCATCGTGATCGGTGCCTCCAACCGTGAAGACATGATCGACCCCGCGATCCTGCGGCCCGGTCGCCTGGACGTGAAGATCAAGATCGAGCGGCCGGACGCCGAATCGGCGCAGGACATCTTCTCCAAGTACCTGACCGACTCGCTGCCGGTCAACGCCGACGATGTCGCAGAGTTCGGCGGAGATCGCGCTGCCTGCATCCGAGGGATGATCGACCGCGTCGTCGAGCGCATGTACGCCGAAAGCGACGACAACCGCTTCCTCGAGGTGACGTATGCCAACGGAGACAAGGAAGTTCTGTACTTCAAGGACTTCAATTCCGGTGCCATGATCCAGAACATCGTCGACCGCGCCAAGAAGTACGCCATCAAGTCGGTACTCGAGACCGGCAACGGCGGGCTGCGAATTCAACACCTCTTCGACTCCATCGTCGACGAATTCGCCGAGAACGAGGACCTACCGAACACCACGAATCCGGACGACTGGGCTCGAATCTCCGGCAAGAAGGGCGAGCGGATCGTCTACATCCGCACGCTGGTCACCGGCAAGAACGCCAGCGCGAGCCGGGCGATCGACACCGAGGCCAACACCGGCCAGTACCTGTAGCTTCGTCGAACACCACTTTCGGGGCGCGTCCGCACAGGGCGCGCCCCGAAAGCGCTCTGCGGCCGACGTCTAGGCTCGACATATGCAGCGCATCATCGGTATCGAGGTCGAGTACGGCATATCTTCGCCCACCGAACCCACCGCCAACCCGATCCTGACATCGACCCAGGCAGTGCTCGCCTACGCGGCAGCCGCCGGGGTACCCCGGGCCAAGCGCACACGCTGGGACTACGAGGTCGAGTCGCCGCTGCGTGATGCCCGCGGATTCGACCTCGGGCGCTTCAGCGGCCCGGCACCGGTGATCGACGCCGACGAGATCGGCGCGGCCAACATGATTCTCACCAACGGTGCCCGCCTGTACGTCGACCACGCGCACCCCGAGTACTCCGCCCCGGAGGTACGCGATCCGTTGGACGCAGTGATCTGGGACAAGGCCGGCGAGCGCGTCATGGAGGCCGCCGCTCGCCACGCCTCGAGTGTGCCCGGTGCCCCGCGCCTGCAGCTCTACAAGAACAACGTCGACGGTAAGGGCGCGTCGTACGGCACCCACGAGAACTACCTGATGTCGCGCGAGACGCCGTTCTCGGCGGTCATCGCCGGTCTGTCTCCGTTCTTCGCCTCCAGGCAGGTCATCACCGGATCGGGACGCGTCGGAATCGGCCAGTCCGGTGACGAAGCGGGCTTCCAACTCTCGCAGCGGGCGGATTACATCGAGGTGGAGGTGGGCCTCGAGACCACCCTGAAGCGCGGCATCATCAACACGCGCGACGAACCACACGCGGACGCGGACAAGTACCGCCGCCTGCATTGCATCATCGGCGACGCCAATCTCGCCGAGATGTCGACCTACCTCAAGGTCGGCACCACCGCGCTCGTGCTCGATCTCATCGAAGCAGGGGTCGATCTGTCCGATCTGCAGCTGGCCAGGCCGGTGACCGCAGTCCATCAGATCAGCCACGATCCGACGCTGCGTAAGGCCGTCGCGCTCGCCGACGGCCGCGAGCTGACCGGGCTTGCGCTGCAGCGGATCTACCACCAGCGTGCTGCGAAGTTCGTGGCCGCCGAGGGCAGCGACGACGCGCGCGCTCTGGATGTGCTCGACAAGTGGGCGATGGTCCTCGACCTTCTCGAACGCGATCCGATGGAGTGCGCCCATCTGTTGGACTGGCCCGCGAAATTGCGCCTGCTCGAAGGGTTCCGCCAGCGGGAGGGGCTCGGGTGGTCGGCTCCTCGGCTGCATCTGGTGGACCTGCAGTATTCCGATGTTCGCCTGGACAAAGGCCTGTACAACCGGCTGGTTGCTCGTGGGTCGATGGATCGACTGGTCACCGAGCAGCAGGTGCTCGATGCCGTCGGCACGCCGCCGGATGATACGAGGGCGTACTTCCGCGGTGAGTGCCTGCGCAAGTTCGGTGCCGACATCGCCGCCGCGAGCTGGGACTCGGTCATCTTCGATCTCGGCGGCGACTCCCTTGTCCGCATCCCGACCCTCGAGCCGCTTCGAGGCACGAAATCGCACGTCGGTGCGCTGCTCGAGTCGGTCGACAGTGCCGCCGAACTCGTCGATCAGCTCACCAACTGACGCGCCCGAAGACCGGTACCGACTATTCGCGGTGTCTTGCCGACCGACGGAGTCGGTCTGTCGGTAGGGTAAAGGTCCGTGCACTTTCGGCGGAACGTTCGGTTGCACTTGCACATCCACGACGGTGCACCTCGGATCGACCGGTGAGAGTGCAGTAGATCTGTTTTCTCGATACACGGAGGAGGTCGGCGACTATGGCACAGGAGCAGACACGGCGCTCTGGCGGCGGCGACGACGATGAGGTTCCAGGCGACACCGGAGCCGGTGGTCAGGAACGACGCGAGAAGCTGGCCGAGGAGACCGACGACCTTCTCGACGAGATCGACGACGTGCTCGAGGAAAACGCCGAGGACTTCGTGCGCGCCTACGTTCAGAAGGGCGGCCAGTGACGGTGGATCGTTCGGACCCACGGTCGGCCGGCGACGGAACGGCGATTCCGTTCGGGTCGAGCAGCTCGTCGTTCTCCGATTATCTTCGTCAGCACGCCCCTCATCTGTTGCCCGAGAGCGGTATCGCAGCGGACCTGGCGTCCCACACCGCGAACGGCGGGTCGGACAAGTCCGGTATTGCCCCGCACGGGACGACGATCGTCGCGCTGACCTACGCGGGCGGCGTTCTGATCGCGGGTGACCGGCGAGCCACGCAGGGCAATCTGATCGCCAATCGCGACATGCAGAAGGTCTACGTCACCGACGATTACTCCGCAGCGGGTATCGCCGGAACTGCCGGCATAGCGATCGAACTGGTGCGGCTCTTCGCCGTCGAACTCGAGCACTACGAGAAGATCGAGGGCGTGCCGCTCACGTTCAACGGCAAGGCCAACAAGCTGTCGTCGATGGTCCGAAGCAATCTCGGTGCCGCGATGCAAGGGCTCGCCGCGGTCCCGCTGTTGGTCGGATTCGACATCGACATCTCGGATCCGGATCGTGCCGGAAGAATTGTGTCCTACGACGTGGTCGGCGGGCGATACGAGGAGCGTTCGGGCTACCACGCGGTGGGATCGGGATCGCTGTTCGCCAAGTCCGCGCTCAAGAAGCTCTATCGCCCCGGAATGACCGAGGAGGAGGCGATTCGCGCAGCGGTGGAATCGCTGTACGACGCCGCCGACGACGACTCGGCCACCGGTGGTCCTGACGTCACCCGCGGGATCTACCCGACGGCTGTCGCCATCACCAGCGTCGGTGCGGACGATGTTGCGCACGACAGGATTTCGGCCGCGGCTCGGTCCGTCCTCGCGGAGCGGACCGAGAGCGCCGCACATTCCGGCGGTGCCGAGCATCACACCCGGGCCGGTCAGCAAGTGAGCGAAGGGGGTAGCGCACCATGACGATGCCGTACTACGCATCTGCCGAACAGATCATGCGCGATCGTTCGGAGTTGGCGCGCAAGGGAATCGGCCGCGGCCGCAGCGTCATCGTGCTGACGTACGCGGACGGGGTGCTCTTCGTGGCCGAGAACCGTTCGACCGCGTTGCACAAGGTGAGCGAACTGTACGACCGGATCGGTTTCGCGGCCGTGGGCAAGTACAACGAGTTCGAGAACCTGCGCAAGGCCGGAATTCAGCACGCCGACATCAAGGGATACACCTACGATCGGCGTGACGTGACCGGCCGTTCGCTCGCCAAGACGTACGCCCAAGCACTCGGCACGATCTTCACCGAGCAGCTCAAGCCGTACGAGGTCGAGATCTGTGTCGCGGAGGTCTCGCATCAGGACGAGCCGATCGCGACCCAGCTCTACCGCATCACCTACGACGGATCCATCGTCGACGAGCAGGATTTCGTCGTCATGGGCGGAACGACCGAGCCGATCGTGGCTGCGCTCAAGGACACGTACCGGTCCGGACTCGACCTGGCCGACGCGGTCCGTGTCGCCGTCGACGCACTCACGGCAGGTCCGGCGACGCCGCCTGCGGCGGGCGGTGAGCCGGAGAAGAAGGTTCTCGAAGTATCGGCGCTCGAGGTTGCGGTGCTGGACCAGGGTCGGCCGAGGCGAGCGTTCCGACGCATAGCCGGAGCTGCGCTCGAGGACATGTTGCCGACGCCGTCTGCGGCGGCCGAGGCAGTGACCGATACCGAAGCGGCACCGCCCTCCTGATCGGTGGCCCCGATTTTCCCACGGTCTCGCGCTCTATCGCTTCCGATAGAGCGCGAGACCGTTCTCGTCACTGGTGAACTCGAACCACGTTCCGTCGCCCACCACTTCGCCGTCGGCCGCCAGCGCAACCGGGGCGCCCTCCACCTCGACGGTCAGTTTCTTCACCGCTCGACGGACGTAGGCGGGTGACGAGCCGAGGGTGCCGGTCAACGTTGCCCACAGCAGTCTGGTTCTCGATGCCTTCGGCTCCGACGGTAGAAACCTGACATCGAGGGTTCCGGTGTGAATGCTGCTGCGAGACATAGGAACTTGATCTGCCGGTACGTAGTTGCCGTTGCCCACGAACAGCATCCAGACCGAATGCCTGGTGCCGTCGAGCCCGATGTTCAGTGGTTCCGCAGCCGCCAGCACCCTCGTCATCGCAATGGCGGCGGCCGGCCATTTGCCGATTCGGCGCTGCAACTTCTGACGCAGCCGCACCGAGTCGGGGTAGCCACCGAAGGTAGCGGTGTTGACGAACGACACGCTGCGGCCGTCGACGGACACCTCGGCGATGTCGACCAGTTCCGCGGTGCCCGCTTCCACAGCGGCAGCGGTGTCCTCCACGACGGTCAGCCCGGTGTCGCGAGCGAAGTGGTTGAGGGTGCCGCCCGGAAATGCTGCGAGCGGCAACCCGTTGCGTACCGCCGACGCGGCGACGCTGACCACTGTTCCGTCGCCGCCGCAGACACCGAGCGCACGCGGGGAGGTGCTCCGAATTCGCTGCTCGAGTTGCTCGTTGAAGTCCCGGTCGGGATCGGGGACGAACAGATCTGCGTCGGGAAGTGCTCGACGGATCGAGTCGGGCACGGCTTCCGAGTCGTCGCCCGAACCCGGATTGACAAGCACCAGCAGCCCCCGGCCGCCCGGCAGCGGCTCGACGTCGACCGGCGAGCCCAGATCGGCGGGCTTGCCCGACCGTACGGCCCACCAGCGACGGGTGGACAACGCGATGGCCGAGCCGAGAGCGGCACCGGCGATGACGTCTGTCGGCCAGTGCACCCCGACGTGGACCCGCGAGTAACACACCGCAGCCGCAACGGGCGCCAGCAGCACACCCGCTACCGGGGATTCGATTGCCACCGCCGTGACGAACGCAGCCGCCGACGCCGAATGACCGGAGGGGAACGACGACGACACCGGTGGAGCCAGCACCTGACGCAGGACGGGAACCGACTCGGAATCCGGACGAGTTCGCGGAAACAACGGTTTGAGCAGGCCGTTCGCGACCGAGCTCGCACCTGCCAGAGCGACGAGACCCCGAACGCCCCCGCGTCGGGCCGGGCCACCTGCAGCCACGAGAAGCGCAGCCGCACCGAGCCACAGACGACCGTGATCGGCGGCGTTGCTCAGCGCGCGCAGGCCGCCGTCCGCCCGGCTCTGCCGCAGAGCGGCACTTCGTGCCACCAAGGACAGATCCCACGCGTGAACGGCCGTCGAGATCGAGGTGCGCGTGGAAGTCATGACGCCCAGCCTAAGCACGTGCGACGACATCCTCACCGACAGACGACATCGGGGCGCTCCGACACATCGTTTCGAGGGTTGCGTTGTAGTGTCGAAGTGTGCAGCGACGAATTATGGGCATCGAGACAGAGTTCGGTGTCACATGTACTTTCCACGGACATCGACGCCTGAGTCCGGACGAAGTGGCTCGCTATCTGTTCCGCCGAGTCGTCTCGTGGGGTCGCAGCTCGAATGTGTTCCTTCGCAACGGTGCCCGCCTGTACCTCGATGTGGGCTCGCACCCCGAGTACGCCACCGCCGAGTGCGACAGTCTGCTGCAGTTGGTCACCCACGACCGCGCCGGCGAACGGGTACTGGAAGACCTGCTGATCGATGCCGAGCAGCGCCTGGCAGAGGAGGGCATCGGCGGCGATATCTACCTGTTCAAGAACAACACCGACTCGGCCGGCAACTCGTACGGCTGCCACGAGAACTTCCTGGTCCAGCGAGCGGGGGAGTTCTCCCGGATCTCGGACGTTCTGCTGCCCTTCCTGGTCACGCGTCAGTTGATCTGCGGCGCAGGCAAGGTACTCCAGACGCCGAAGGCTGCGACGTTCTGCCTGTCGCAGCGCGCCGAGCACATCTGGGAGGGCGTCTCCTCGGCCACCACTCGTTCGCGGCCGATCATCAACACTCGCGACGAGCCGCACGCCGACGCCGAGAAGTACCGCCGGCTGCACGTCATCGTGGGCGACTCCAACATGGCCGAGACCTCGACGATGCTCAAGGTCGGAACGGCGGCCCTCGTTCTCGAGATGATCGAAGCGGGAGTGTCCTTCCGAGACTTCGCACTGGACAATCCGATTCGCGCCATTCGGGAGGTCAGCCACGATCTCACCGGACGCCGTCCCGTTCGACTCGCCGGCGGACGACAGGCCAGCGCCCTCGACATTCAGCGTGAGTACTACGCGCGAGCCGTCGAGCATCTCAAGACACGCGAGCCGAACACTCAGGTGGAGCAGGTCGTCGATCTGTGGGGACGCACGCTCGACGCCATCGAGACACAGGATTTCGCGAAGGTCGACATCGAGATCGACTGGGTCATCAAGCGCAAGCTGTTCCAGCGTTACCAGGACCGGTACTCGATGGAGCTGTCCGATCCCAAGATCGCACAGTTGGACCTGGCGTACCACGACATCAAGCGTGGCCGGGGGGTCTTCGACCTGTTGCAGCGCAAGGGTCTTGCGAAGAGAGTCACCGAGGACGAACAGATCGACGAGGCCGTCGATCTACCGCCTCAGACCACCCGAGCCAAGCTGCGCGGAGAATTCATCACGGCCGCCCAGGAGGCAGGTCGCGACTTCACGGTCGACTGGGTGCACCTCAAGCTCAACGATCAGGCTCAGCGAACCGTGCTCTGCAAGGACCCGTTCCGCTCGGTCGACGAGCGGGTCGAGCGGTTGATCGCGTCGATGTAGCCAGGTGGACCTCCGGTAGCTCGGGTCGCTACCGCTCGGTCCTCCGATGAGCAACTAGGCTCGACTGTCGTGGCCACCACCAAAGTCGAACGCCTGATGAACCTGGTCATCTGTCTGTTGTCGACACGTCAGTTCCTGACCGCGGAGTGGATCCGCGAGAGCGTTGCCGGGTACGACGACTCCACCAGCCACGAGGCGTTCAGCCGGATGTTCGAGCGGGACAAGAACGAACTGCGTGACCTCGGAGTCCCGTTGGAGACCGGCACTGCCACCAGGTTCGGGGGCGTCGAGGGCTATCGCATCAACCGCGACGCGTACGAACTGCCCGACATCGACCTCACCAGCGCGGAATCGGCCGCCGTCGCGGTCGCCGTCAAACTGTGGGAATCACCGGAGCTCACCTCCGCGGCGCAGAGCGCGCTGCTCAAACTTCGAGCGGCGGGAATCCAGGTCGACCAGAGCGAGTCCGCTGCGGCGGTGACCGCGGTTCCCGCACGCACCCGGGGCTCGGAACCTGCGCTGGGTGCCTTGCTGGCCGCGATCGACGACGGTAGATCGGTACGTTTCCAACACCGACCCTCGCTGACCGAGCCGTTCACCACCAGAACCGTCCAGCCGTGGGGTGTCGTGACGTTTCGCGGCCGCTGGTATCTGGTGGGACACGACGTGGATCGCAACGACACCCGCACGTTCCGCCTCTCCCGAATCGGCGACGACGTCAAACCGTTCGGCACCGCGCAGAGCGTGCGCAAGCCCGACGGCATCGACCTGCAGGACATCGTCCGCCGAGTGGCGGGCACGTCCTCGGTGGCGGGCACGGCCCGGGTATGGCTGCACGACGGCAAGGCGCTGGAACTACGCAGGATGGGAACGGTGGTGGGTGTGCAGAGTCTCGGTGCCCGCAGCGGCACCGTCGTGGAGGTTCCCGTGCGGTCCTGGGACTGGATCTCGCGGTTGATAGCAGGTCACGGCGCGGATGCGGTGGTACTCGAACCCGCCGAACTGCGCGCCGATGTGATCTCGACACTGCGGACAGCGGCCGATGTGGAGAACGAGCGATGAGCGCGCGACTGTCGGTTCGGCTGGCCAGGTTGCTCAACATGGTGCCGTTCTTCATGGCCAATCCCGGGTTGAGCGCCGAGGAGGCCGCCCAGGAGCTGGGGGTGTCGACGGCGGCGCTGATGGCCGATCTCAATCAGCTCTGGATGTGCGGTCTGCCCGGCTACGGCCCGGGTGATCTCATCGATCTGTCGTTCTCCGAGGAGAGCATCGACGTGACGTTCTCGGCCGGCATCGATCGACCGCTGCGCCTGACGTCGACCGAGGCGACGGCCCTGTTGGTTGCGCTTCGATCTCTGACGTCGATGCCAGGGATGGTCGACCCGTCCGCTGCTCAGCGCGCCATCGCGAAGATCGAGACCGCGGCAGGATCGGCGGCGGCCAACGTGCCACTCTCGTCCGATCACGACGGCACGGATACGGAGGAGGGGCCGGTCCCTGCCACCGTCCGATCCGCATTGCGGCACCGGCACGCTCTGGAACTGACCTATTACTCCGCGTCGCGGGACGTCCTGACCGAGCGGACCGTGGACCCGATCAGGACGGTGGTCGTCGACGACAACAGCTATGTCCAGGCGTGGTGCCGAAGCGCCGAGGGTGTTCGGCTGTTCCGGTTCGACCGCATCGACTCGGCCACCGAACTCGACGAACCGGCCGCGCCGCCGGAATCGGTGCAGGACGAGGACGCCTTCGAGATCTTCAACGACGATCCCTCGCTGTCGCAGGCGCGGCTGAAGGTCTCACCTGCATTCACCTGGATCCTGGACTACTACCCGATGACACAGGTCGCGGCGGATGCGGACGGGTCGATCGTGGTCACGATGCGATTCGCCACGCTGCAGTGGATGACACGGTTGACGTTGGGCTTCGGCGGCGGAGTCACGGTACTGGCACCTGAATCCTTGGTGAACTCCGTCCGCGACCGAGCACGTTCGGCCCTGGACGCGTACGCAGAGTTCGACGCGACCAGCGCGGACGGTCCCGTCGCCACATGAACACCGGGCAAACCCGGACCCGCCGCTGCCGAAGTCGGCACCCGTGGTCGGGTACGCTCGATTCATCTGATCTGTAGGAGGTTCACATGGGATTCACCAGTCCCTGGCACTGGGCCATCGTTGCGGTGGTCGTCATCATTCTGTTCGGTTCCAAGAAGCTGCCCGAGGCTGCTCGCGGACTCGGCCGGTCGTTGCGCATCTTCAAGAGCGAGGTGAAGGAGATGCAGAACGACGGCAAGTCCGACACCGACACCGCTCCCGCTCAGCAGCCCGTCGCTCCCGCTCAGCTGCCCTCGCCCGCCCCGGTCGCGCAGCCGAACACCGAGACCCAGCACGACGCGAAGTCTGCCTGAGCGCACGGCCGCTCAGCACACCTTCGGTGCCAGTTCGGCACCGAAGGTTCACTGCTGTCGGTGACGGCTTTTCGCTGTCGTCCGACCGACGAAGGCTGACCGTAGAACACCATGCGCATTCCGTTCGATCCGCGGCGAAGCAAGCGCCGAATCAATCCCGACGGCACCATGTCGTTGGTCGATCATCTGTACGAGCTGCGAACCCGGCTCCTGTGGTCGCTGGTAGCAGTCGCAGTGACGACTGCCTTCGGGTTCTTCTGGTACTCGCACACCATCTTCGGCGTCGAAAGCCTCGGCGACCTCCTACGCGGTCCCTACTGCACACTCGACCCGAGTCTGCGCGCGAATCTGAGCAACGACGATCAGTGTCGTCTGCTCGCCACCGGACCGTTCGATCAGTTCCTTTTGCGATTCAAGGTCGCGTTCACCGCCGGTGTCGTACTGGCCTGCCCCATCTGGCTGTACCAGATCTGGGCTTTCATCACCCCGGGTCTGTACGCCAACGAACGACGACATGCGGTCTCGTTCGTCTCCGGAGCGGCTGCGCTGTTCGTCGCCGGAGCCGTCCTGGCCTACTTCGTGGTCGCCAAAGGCCTGCACTTCCTGCTCTCCATCGGCGACAACGTGCAGATCACCGCGCTGAGCGGTGATCAGTACTTCGGATTCCTGATCAACCTCCTCATCATCTTCGGCGTCAGCTTCGAGATTCCGTTGCTGGTCGTTGCCTTGAATTTCGTCGGCGTACTCACCTACGAGCGACTCAAGGCGTGGCGTCGAGGTCTCATCTTCGGATTGTTCGTCTTCGCGGCCATCGCAACTCCTGGCCAGGACCCGTTCTCCATGCTGGCCTTGGCCTTGGCGTTGACGGTGCTCTTCGAGATGGCAGTGCAGATTGCGCGAATTCACGACAAGCGTAAGTTGCGCAAGAGAAGAGACGAATGGGGTGATGTGTCAGATGACGAAGCAACGCGCATCGACGGCGCAAGTTCGATCGAATCACCGGATGCTGTCGCTCCGACACCGCCGTCCAGCGGTCTCGGTACCGCGACCCGAGTACAGGCGCAGTACGACGACACGATCTGACATCGACCGGCCCGTAGGGTCGAAAGCATGACCGAGACGGTTCTCGATACGGGGACGAGCCCCCGACCCACCCAGCTGCAACGATTCTCCGCCGAGCTCGGCTTTCCCCTCGACCGGTTCCAGGTGGATGCCTGCACAGCGCTGGAGAACGGTCACGGGGTACTGGTCTGTGCCCCCACCGGTGCGGGCAAGACGGTCATCGGCGAGTTCGCGGTGCACCTTGCGCTCGCCGCGGGACGTAAGTGCTTCTACACCACCCCGATCAAGGCGCTGAGCAACCAGAAGTTCGCGGAGCTGACCGCACGGTACGGGCGCGACACGGTCGGGCTGCTGACCGGAGATTCGTCGATCAACCCAGACGCGCCCATCGTCATCATGACGACCGAAGTGCTGCGCAACATGCTGTACGCATCCTCGGATGCATTGCGAGGACTCTCGCACGTCGTCATGGACGAGGTGCACTATCTCGCCGACCGTTTCCGCGGGGCGGTGTGGGAAGAAGTCATCCTGCACCTGTCCGACGACGTTCGACTGGTCAGCCTGTCGGCAACGGTGAGCAACGCCGAGGAGTTCGGTGCCTGGATGAGCACGGTTCGCGGTGACACCGCGGTCGTGGTGGACGAGAACCGTCCGGTGCCCCTTTCGCAGCACATCATGGTCGGTCGCCGACTGTTCGATCTGTTCGACACGCGAGCCCAGTCGGCCGACGGCAGTCAGAAGATCGTCGTCGACCGTGAACTCGTCCGACACGTCAAACAACGCCAGTCCCTCGACTCGATGGACCGCTGGCACGCGCCGCACAGCAGGGGCCGCGGCGGACGTTCGGGTGGCGGAGGTCGCGGTGGCGGTCAGGGCAGCGGCGCGAACAACAGACCACTGGCCAGACCCGATGTGATCGCCAAACTCGACGAAGAGGGTCTGCTCCCGGCCATCACATTCATCTTCAGCCGTGCCGGCTGCGACGGCGCGCTGACCCAGTGCATGCGTTCGCGGCTGGTGTTGACCACGCCCGAGCAGGCCGAGGAGATCCGGTACATCGTCGAGAAACACACCTCGGAGCTGCCGCGCGAGGACCTCGAAGTCCTGGGCTTCTGGGAGTGGCGCGACGCACTGGAACGGGGATTCGCCGCCCACCACGCCGGGATGTTGCCGGTCTTCCGGCACACCGTCGAGGAGTTGTTCGTCAAGGGTCTCGTCCGAGCGGTGTTCGCCACGGAGACCTTGGCTCTCGGGATCAACATGCCGGCCCGAACCGTCGTGCTCGAGAAGTTGGTCAAGTTCAACGGTGAGACACACGCCGAATTGACGCCGGGGGAGTACACCCAGCTGACCGGCCGAGCCGGACGCCGCGGCATCGACGTCGAAGGGCATGCCGTCGTGCTGTGGCAGCCCGGCACGGAGCCGACCGAGGTCGCGGGGCTGGCGTCGACGCGTACGTTCCCGCTGCGCAGTTCGTTCGCGCCGGCATACAACATGTCGATCAACCTCATCGAACAGTTCGGTGCGGCCGATTCGCGTCTGCTGCTCGAGCGGTCGTTCGCGCAGTTCCAGGCGGACCGCTCCGTCGTCGGGATGGTTCGCGGTATCGAGAAGAACATGCAGACGTTGGAGGCACTCGGTGCACGCCTCGGTGGCCCCGAGGGCGAGTACTTCGAGTATGCGAAGCTCCGCGAACGACTGAAGGATCGGGAGAAGACCCTCGAACGCCAGAGCAGGTCCGATCGGCGGGACAAGGCCGTCGATTCGCTGCGTGCTCTGCGCCGCGGCGACGGGATCTCGTTGCCGACCGGTCGCCGCAGCGGCCTTGCCGTGGTTCTCGAGCCCGATGACGACCGGGCCGATCCGCGTCCGCTGGTGCTGACCGAGGACAAGTGGGCCGGCCGGCTTTCGGCAGCGGACTTCCCATCGCCCGCAACGTCTCTGGGAACGATGCGACTGCCGCGATTCGTCGACCACCGCACCGCGAAGACCCGACGCGATCTCGCGGCCGCCCTGGTCACCCGCGGAATATCGCAGCCGTCGGACCGTATCCGACGCAAGTCGACGGCAGCGGACGACAAGGAGCTCGCCACCCTTCGGCGAGCAATCCGCTCGCATCCGGTGCACGCTCGTCCCGACCGCGACGAGCTCGGTCGCACCGGCGAACGCTACAACCGGTTGGCGCGAGAGACCGAAACGATGCGCCAGAAGGTGTCGGCCACGACGAACTCACTGGCCCGAACGTTCGA
This sequence comes from Rhodococcus sp. EPR-147, assembly GCF_001647185.1. Classification (NCBI taxonomy): domain Bacteria; kingdom Bacillati; phylum Actinomycetota; class Actinomycetes; order Mycobacteriales; family Nocardiaceae; genus Rhodococcus; species Rhodococcus sp. EPR-147. Next base: position 466 of record NZ_LVCU01000299.1, on the reverse strand, counting down.
CCGCATCCTGGCTTTGCTCGCCGACCGCGGTTACGTGACGGCAGGCAAGGATCCGAAGGTCACCGAGGACGGTGCCAGGCTGAGCCGAATCTATTCCGAGTCCGATCTGCTGGTCGCCGAATGCTTGCGCGGCGGCCTGTGGCAGGGGCTTTCTCCGGCAGAGTTGGCGGCGGTGGTCTCGGCGGTGGTCTACGAGTCCAGATCGGAGGGTGACATCACCCCGCACGGACCGACGGGTCCGATTCGGCACGCGCTGACCGAGACCGTCCGGGTGTGGCACGAGCTGCGGTCCGACGAGGTGCGACACAAGCTGCCGCCGACGAGAGAACCCGACATGGGCTTCGTGAAGGCGATCTACAAGTGGGCGTCGAACCATTCGTTGGTCGATGCGCTCGTCACCGCGGGTGACAACGGCAAAGCACTCTCGGGTGGAGACTTCGTGCGCTGGTGTCGGCAGGTGATCGAC
>NZ_LVCU01000298.1:0-8183 GCF_001647185.1 Rhodococcus sp. EPR-147 | reverse complement strand
GTCGCCGTAGATGCCGCATGACAGCGCCGAATCGGACTGCCGGGTCGGTACAGCGGAGAGTCGTACGGGCGGGTTACTGTACCCCCGACGAATCCGAATTTTCAGTGGAGGCGAGATGAGCGGCCCATACGGTCCGACCGATCCGGACAACAGCTGGTCGCGCACGCCCGATCAGCAGGACGGTGCCGCGAACGACACACCGGACACGCAGCCTGCTCCTTCCGCCGAGTCACAGACTCCGACGCCGTCGGCGTGGGGTCAGTACGGACAGCCGCAGGCCACGCCGTACGGCGAACCCGGTCAGAGCTACGGGCAGAGCCCGCAACAACCCGGCGGCCAATACCCGCAGGGCCAGTACCCGCACGGGCAATATCCTCAGGGTCAGTACCCACAGGGCCAGTCCCCCCAGGCCCAGTACCCCCAAGGTCAGTACCCACCTGCCGGCTATCCGCAGGGGCAGTACCCCTCGGCCCCGAATGCACAGGGCGGCTACCCCCAGGGACAGAACCCCACCGCGCACTACCCCGCCGGTCAGCAGTACGGCGCGCCTGCATCGGGCGATTCGGCGTACCAGAATCCTTACGCACCACAGCAATTCGGTGGTGGGCAATACGGGCCGGGTCCGTACGGCCAGCAACCACAGCAGCCATGGAGTCCCAACCAGCAGTATCCCAACCAGCAGTATCCGAACCAGCAGTATCCGAATCAGCAGGGGCCGAATCAGCAGGGGCCAGGGCAGGCCGGGGCTCGATCGAAGAAGCCCCTGATCATCGCGGGTGCCGTCGTCGCAGTGCTCGCAGTGATCGCTGTGGTGTCGTTCTTCGCTTTCGGTCGAACGACCACCCTCGATACCGCGGCGGCCGAGGAAGGTGTTCGCACGGTCGTCACCGAGTCCTACGGTGCGTCCGACGTCTCCGGTGTGTCCTGTCCTCAGGACATCGAGGTCGTGGCCCAGACCAGTGTCGAGTGCACCCTGACCGTGGACGGTGCGTTCAAGACCGTGACTCTGACCTTCCTCGACGACGACGCCAACTACGAAGTCTCCCTGCCCGAGTAGACCCGCTGAGGTCACGCGATCAGGTCGTCGACGCCGTGGCCGCCATCGCAGCGACGAGGCGGGCCACGGCGTTCTCGATGCCGAGAGTCTCGGCGAGCGAGTTCAGGGCAGAGACATCGGCGGGCTCGGCGGGAATCTCGTCCGACTTCGACAGGACGACATCGGCGTCGGTGACGACTCGGACAACCGGCAGCGCCGCGTCCAGGTAGTCGCTCGCATTGGCCAGCTTCGCCCGGATGCCTTTGGCCATGTCCGACGACGGGTCGAGTGCCGCAGCGCGCAACGCTTCAACGGATTCGTACTGCATCATCAGCGTCGACGCTGTCTTCTCCCCGATGCCCTTCACTCCGGGCAGACCGTCCGAGGCATCGCCGCGCAGCAAGGCGAGTTCCGCATACGCCGCACCCGCACGATGGAGCGGCACCCCGTAACGCTCGGAAACCATTGCGGGATCGAACAGTTCGGCTTTCGCCAGGCCGCGTCCCACGTACAGAACGCGCACCTCGTTCGGCTCGTCGGCGGCAACTTGAAGCAGGTCTCTGTCTCCGCTGACCACGACCACCGGGTCCTGACGCTCGCGCGCGGCCAAGGTTCCCAGTACGTCGTCGGCTTCGAGACCGTCTGCGCCTGCGGTCGCGATCCCCAGTGCGGCGAGCACATCCATGATCATGTCCACCTGTGGTGTCAGTGTCTCCGGCACCTCTTCGCTCTCGGCGACCTCCGGCGCCGCCTCGGCAACACGATGCGCCTTGTAGGACGGCACGAGATCGACGCGGAACTGTGGCCGCCAGTCGAGATCGAGGCACACTGCCAGTCGGCCGGGTTCGGTGCGCGTGATCAACGCCGAGATCATGTCGAGGAAGCCGCGGACGGCATTGACGGGTCGACCGTCGGGGGCCGTAATCGACTCGGGCAGTGCGTAGTAGGCCCTGAACCACAGGCTCGCGCCGTCGAGGAGCAACAGTGGCGACTTTCCGGGGGCGGTCATGGGGCTCATCTTGCCGTACGGCACTAGCCTGGAGGCATGAGTGTCGATTCTTCGGTCAGTTCCTCACGTTTCTCCAGCGATGTCTACGCGTCCAGGCTCGCCCGCGCGGCTCGCCTGACGTCGGATGCAGGCCTGGATGCCCTGCTGATCACCCCGGGGCCGGATCTGCAGTACCTGATCGGGTCGAAGGCCAGCTCGTTCGAGCGGCTCATCGCGCTGGTCGTTCCGGCGGACGGCAGCACCCCCACGGTCGTCGTTCCGCGGCTCGAGCTCGCCGCACTGGGCGACTCCGCAGCGCAGGAACTGTCTCTGACTCTCGTCGACTGGGTCGACGGTGTGGATCCGTACGCACTGGTGGCAGCAGCGGTTCCCGGCGGAGCGAGAACAGCCGTTGCCGACGCCATGCCCGCCCTGCATTTCGTGCCGCTGGCGGGTGTCTTCGGCACGATCCCGGTTCTGGCCACCGACGTGCTTCGCGAACTCCGAATGGTCAAGGATGCGGCCGAGATCGACGCGTTGCGGCGAGCCGGGTATGCCATCGATCGCGTGCACGCCCGGATGGGCGAATGGCTTCGGGTGGGCCGAACGGAAGCGCAGATCGCCGCGGACATCGCTGCCGCGATCGTCGAAGAAGGCCACACTGCACCGGAATTCATCATCGTCGGTTCCGGGCCCCACGGTGCCGATCCACACCACGAGGTATCCGATCGAGTCGTCGAGGCAGGAGACATCGTGGTGATCGACATCGGCGGACCCGTCGCACCGGGATACAACTCCGACTCGACCCGCACCTACAGTCTCGGCGAACCGTCGGCGGAGATCGCCGAGCAGTACGCGGTACTCGAGCGGGCGCAGCAGGCGGCTGTCGACGCGGTGGTGCCCGGTGTCACGGCGCAGTCCATCGATGCGGCGGCTCGCGACGTCCTGGTCGACGCCGGTCTCGGCGAGGCGTTCCTGCACCGCACCGGTCACGGGATCGGCCTGTCGGTGCACGAGGAGCCGTACATCGTTGCGGGCAACGACATCACGCTGACCGAAGGGATGGCGTTCAGCATCGAGCCGGGAATCTATTTCCGCGGGCAGTGGGGTGCACGCATCGAGGACATCGTCGTGGTCACCGCTGACGGGTGCGAATCGGTCAACCTCAGGCCTCACGCTCTGGCCGTCCTGCCGGTGTGACGCGTCCGGGCGACGACGAGTTCGTCTCGGTCGTCAGGTCCAATCCGGCCGTCGCCGAAATACTGGGGCGCGCGCCGCAACTCGGGCTTCCCGGGTGGTATCTGACGGCAGGTGGCCTCTTCCAGACGGTCTGGAACCACCTGGACGGCCGGGACCTTCGTACCGGCATCCGGGACTACGACTTCTTCTACTTCGACGACTCCGATCTGTCCTACGACGCGGAGAACGAGGTCATCGAGCGCGCGGCCACGGTGTTCGACGACCTCGGGGTGGACGTCGAAGTGCGCAACGAGGCGCGCGTACACCTGTGGTACGAACAGCATTTCGGCACTCCGATCGCGCCGTACCGAAGCACCGAGGATGCGATCGATCATTTCGTGTCCACCACGTGCTGCTTCGGCATCACCACCGACCAGGGCGGAACCGATGTCGTGTACGCACCGCACGGATTCGACGATCTCTTCGGGGGAATCGTGCGGCCGAACCCGCGGCTGCCGATGCGACACGTGTACGAGGCCAAGGCTGCCCGATGGACGACGGAGTGGCCGAACCTGACGGTTCTGCCGTGGCCGACGGGGCCGACGACGCGTTAGCGGTTCAGCAGAGAACGGCTACCCAATACACGCTGCACCTGTATCTCGATGACGACTCGGGTCGGGTTCTCTCTGGGTACGCGATAGCGCTGCGCATAGCGGTTCTCCGCATCGACGACCGATTCACGGTCGTTCCGGACCGACGCAGGCCCTTCCAACGTCAGCCAGCGGGCACCGTCGATCTGAGTGACGGCGGCGTAGGCACCGCGACCGGCGTTGATCGCCTTCTGCGACACATCGTTGGTGATGACCCGAGCACACCGGGCCTCGGCGTCGTAGGTGAAGCCGACGGCGACGACGTGCGGGGTTCCGTCGGGTCGCAGTGTCGTCAGAGTGGCCAGGTGTCGCTCGGCAAGGAACTCGAATGCGTCGTCGGCGAGGGCAGTCGCGTCTGCGGGGATGGCGGCCATGCCCCGACTGTAGTGAATGCGATTTCATCGGCAAGACTGGTCGTCGTGAGCAGACGAGCAGAACCCGCGGCCGGAACGCTGTTGCTGTTGGGCGGGCGCAGCGAGATCGGACTCGAGGTCACCACCCGACTCGCTTCGGGGCGAACCGTCGTACTGGCAGCTCGGCGCAGTACCGACCTCGATGCTCAGCAACGACGAGTGGAGCAGGCAGGCGCGGACGCCGTTCACACCGTCGAGTTCGACGCGAACGAGATGGACACTCACGCCGAGCTCCTGAGCCGGGTGGCCGAGCGATACGGCCCGATCGGGATCGTGGTGCTGGCGTTCGGGATCCTCGGTGATCAAACGCGCGCCGAGGACGACGCGCAGCACGCTCTCGACGTCATCACCACCGACTTCCTGGCTCAGGTCTCGGTGCTGACGCACGCATCGAAGATCCTCCGAGCACAGGGGAGCGGCGACCTGGTCGTGTTCTCGTCGGTCGCGGGGGTTCGAGTGCGACGCGCCAACTACGTGTACGGAGCCGCGAAGGCCGGTCTCGACGGGTTCGCCAGCGGACTGTGCGACTCACTGCACGGCAGCGGAGTGCACCTCCTGCTCGTTCGTCCCGGATTCGTCATCGGTTCGATGACCGAGGGGATGACCCCGGCACCCATGTCGAGTACGCCGGATCAGGTGGCCGACGGCGTCGTCGCTGCGCTGCGCACGCGTCGGGCCACCGTGTGGATCCCCGGCACACTGCGACCGGTGTTCTTCGCCATGCGTCTACTGCCGCAGTGGCTCTGGCGCAGGATGCCGCGCTGATGGTGGCACCCGTGCTCACTCCGATCGTGGTCGTGGGAATCGGTGCGGACGGCTGGGACGGACTGCCTCTCGCGTCGCGCAGGGCCGTCGAGCAAGCAGATGTGGTGTTCGGCTCCGCGCGCCAGGTCGCTGGAGTACAGGAGCACTGCAGCGAGACCAGGACATGGCCCAGTCCGTTGGTGCCGAATCTGCGGCCGATGATCGACGCCTGCACGGGTTCTCGCGTGTGCGTGCTGGCCAGCGGCGATCCGATGTTCCACGGCATCGGGGTGACGTTGGCGCGGGAGTTCGGTGCCGATCGCTTGCGGGTGTACCCGGCCCCGTCCTCGGTCTCACTGGCGTGCGCTCGCTTGGGCTGGGCGCTGCACCACACCACGACGGTGTCGCTGGTGAACAGCCCGGCCGAGACCGTGTTGCCCGAACTGGCCGACGGCCGCCGGATACTGGTGTTGAGCCGGGGCAGCAGCACTCCAGGTGAGATCGCGGTGGTGTTGTCCGCCAACGGTTTCGGCGCGAGCGAGATGACGGTCCTCGAGCAGCTAGGCGGACCGGCCGAGCGGGTCGCCCGCGGGATCGCCGAAGAGTCGACGTTCGAAGGCGTCGATCCACTCAATGTGGTTGCACTGCTGTGCGTCCGGGATCCCGACGCTGCCCGCCACACCCGCATTCCAGGCCTGGCCGATTCCGCGTACACCGGAGACGGTCAGATGACCAAGCGGGAGGTTCGCGCACTGACGCTCAGCGCGTTGGCACCGGCGCCAGGAGAGCTGTTGTGGGACATCGGGGGCGGATCGGGAACCATCGCCATCGAATGGTTGCGGACCGACGAATCCTGTCGTGCAGTGACGTTCGAGAGTTCGCAGGTGCGCCGTGTGCAGATCGGGAGGAACGCGTTGCACCTGGGTGTTCCGAGCCTCGTGGTGTACGGCGGCGCCCCGGAGAGTTTCACGGCGGTCTCGAACGCAGACGCTGTTCCCGACGCAGTGTTCATCGGTGGTGGGTTGACCGGTGCCGACATGCTCGAGGCCTGTTGGGAGGCGGTGCGCACCGGCGGGCGAGTGGTCGCGAATTCGGTGACGGCCGAATCGGATTCGTTGTTGCTGACCGCCGCGGCGAAGTACGGCGGCGAGCTCCGCAGGTTCCAGATCTATCGCGGCGAACCGCTCGGCACGTTCACGACGTGGAGACCGCAGCTGCCGGTCACACAATGGAGTGCGACCAAACGGTGAAGGTCCTGATTCTCAGTGGTACGACGGAGTCGAGGGCACTCGCGGCCGCTCTGGACACTGTGCAGGGGATCGAGACGATCACCTCGCTGGCCGGCCGGGTCGCCGAGCCGATGTTGCCCGTCGGCGAGACTCGAATCGGCGGATTCGGAGGTCCGGATGCCCTTGCAGTGTGGTTGCGAGACAACGCAATCGACGTGGTGGTGGACGCGACGCACCCGTTCGCCTCCACCATCGCCGCACACGCCGAGCAGGCCACTCGGGCAACATCGGTCGCGCTCCTGGTGCTGACGCGGCCACCGTGGACCGCGGGCGAGGGTGATCGATGGACCTCGGTTGCCTCACTGCCCGACGCGGCGTCGGCGATCGCCCCCGGCAGCCGGGTGTTCCTCACGACAGGCAGGCAAGGTGTTCACCATTTCTCGAGTGTCGATCACTCGTGGTTTCTGGTCCGGGCGATCGACCCTCCGACCGGTCCGGTGCCGCCGCACATGACGCTGCAACTCAGCCGTGGCCCTTTCGACATCGACCACGAGTCGATGATGCTGGCAGAGAACCGAATAGACCTGCTGATCACCAAGAACAGCGGCGGCGACATGACGCGAGCCAAGCTCGATGCCGCCCGAGCGGCATCGATTCCGGTGATAGTGGTCGACCGTCCCACGCGAACCGGCTCGGCACCGACGGTGTTCGACGTCGCAGCCGCCGTGGACTGGTTGACGGATCGCTAAGAACTGCCTGCCGACGGATAACGCCTGGAGGTGAACACCTTCGGCCCGCTTCCCGTCTCGACCACCGTCGTCATCGACGATCCGATGATGAGCAGGCATCGCATGTCGATCGACTCGGGGTCGAGTTCGCCCAGCGCCACGGTGCGAACGGATTCCTGCGGGCTGCCCACCGCGCGTCCGATGACCACGGGGGTCTGTGGCGAACGATGCTCGAGCAGAATCTCTTTCGTTGCCGCAACCTGCCAGGTCCGCGACTTCGAAGCGGGGTTGTAGATCGCGATCGCCATATCGGCTCCGGCGACCGCCGAGAGCCGCGCTGCGACGACGTTCCAGGGCTTGAGGCGGTCGGACAGAGAGATGACGGCGTAGTCGTGTCCGAGTGGTGCGCCCACCCGACTGGCGACGGCGTTGGCTGCCGTCATCCCGGGCACCACCCGCACCGGGACCGAGCTCCACTGCTCCTCGGCCGCGACCTCGATGACCGCGGTTGCCATCGCGAACACACCGGGATCGCCCGAGGAGACCACGGCGACGCGGTGACCCTGTTTGGCGAGATCGAGAGCGAACGCCGCACGTTCCGACTCGACCTTGTTGTCGCTCGCGTGCCGGATCTGACCGGGGCGCTGCGGTACCCGATCGATGTAGGTGACATAGCCGACCAGATCGGTGGCGGCGGCGAGTTCGGCGCGCACTTCGTCCGTCGTCCATGCGTCGTCCCCGGGTCCGAGGCCGACGACCACCACTTCACCGGCGCAAGTACGTGTTTCGGTTCGATTCGAGGGACTCGGTACGACGATCATCGAGAAGTAGGGAACGTTGTCTGCGTCGACGGCGTCGAGCACCCGTTGCTCGGATGTGCTGGCCCGTTCCACGTAGCGCGCTTCACTCAGCCGACCGGAACGTTCCAGGGCCTCGAGCACCGTCGGGTAGGTCCGGCCCAGTTTCATGATGACGGCCGCGTCGGTGCCGCGCAGTCGCCGAGTGAGCTCGTCTGCCGGGAGCGTGCCGGGCAACACGGTGAACACCTCGTCGCGCTCCACGAGCGGGGTGGCCAACGCAGCCGACGCGGCACTGACCGAGGTCACGCCCGGCACGATCTCGACCTCGAAGCGGTCGGCCAACCGCTTGTGCATGTGCATGTAGGAGCTGTAGAACAGCGGATCACCCTCGGCGAGAAGCACTACGGAGCGTCCCG
>NZ_LVCU01000297.1:0-2474 GCF_001647185.1 Rhodococcus sp. EPR-147 | reverse complement strand
GTCGCCTTGACCACAGCGACGGTCACCTTGCCGGGCTCGAGCCCCAGTTCGCGAACCGATCGGGTGCTCATCAGAGACACGATCGTGAACGGCCCGCACTGCATGCTCACCTCGCTCATCACCGCGTCCGAGACGACCTCGGTGACCAACCCCACGAGTCGGTTGCGGGCAGAGCTGCCGCCCGACGCGATCTCCGGCGGGGGGACGGCATGTTCGCGCGCGTAGTCGGCCAGGTCCCGGCCGCCGATGACCTTGCGTCCGTTCTCGTCCTCGAGCGCCGGGAGCGCTCCGGTGTCGATCCATCTACGGACGGTGTCGTCACTGACACCGAGGAGTGCTGCGGCGTCTCGAACGCGGACCGGGGGCACCGTCATCGAGACGCCACCCGAGCAGGCATCCGCAAACAAGTCATGAACGGCACCATATACCCGAATCTGCGGGTGTTTCGACCAGATCCTGTTTTCGGTGAGCCGTACCGTTCCACCGTCGACCGGGTTGCCGCATCACCCCGCCGGATACGTCGCGGAATCTGCAGGGAGTATTGGACGTTGGTACGTTCTCGGACGGTTCTGGCGATTCGACGCCGGCGGCCGAGCGCATCGGAAGGAATTTTCAGTGGCAGCGAAGCTGTGGGCAGTGAGCGACATTCACGTCGGACATCGGGGTAACCGGCCCGTGACCGAGGACATCTTTCCCGAATCGCCCGACGACTGGCTGATCGTCGCCGGCGACGTGTCGGAGAAGACCGACGACATCAAGTGGGCGCTCGAACTGCTCCGTAGCCGTTTCGCGAAAGTCATCTGGGTTCCCGGAAACCACGAGCTCTGGACGACGGTGAAAGATCCCGTCCAGATCCACGGGGCGGCTCGGTACGAGTACCTGGTCAACCTGTGCCGCGAGATCGACGTCGTCACCCCGGAGGACCCTTATCTGCGGTGGGAGGGTGAGGGTGGCCCGGCAACGATCGTGCCGATGTTCCTGCTCTACGACTACACGTTCCTGCCGCAGGGAGCGAGAGACAAGGAACACGGCCTGGCGATCGCACGTGAGAAGAACGTGGTCGCCACCGACGAATTCCTGCTGTCCTCGCAGCCGTACGCGACGCGCGATGCCTGGTGCCATGCGCGGATCGACGCCACCCGGGAGCGTCTCGATGCGCTCGACACCTCCGTTCCGACGGTGTTGATCAACCATTTCCCGATGGTTCGGCAGCCGACCGAGGTGCTGTTCTACCCGGAGTTCGCGCTGTGGTGTGGTTCCACTCTGACGGCGGATTGGCACACGCGGTACAACGCGATCTGCTCGGTGTACGGGCACCTTCATATCCCGCGGACCACCTACTACGACGGCGTTCGCTTCGAGGAGGTGTCGGTGGGCTACCCGCGTGAATGGCAGCGCCGCGGCCTACCGAAGAACGTTCTGCGCCAGATTCTTCCGGTCCCCGAGTATCCGCCGGGCGCGTTGAACAAGTGGGGCGGGCACTTCACGGTGACGCCCGAAATGGAGGCAGAGGTAGAGAAGATGAGGGCAGGCAAGTGATCGAATCGATACTTCCCAACGGCGTCGTCTCGGCCGAATTGTTTGCGGACCCACCGGGTTTGACGCCACATCCGCTCGAGGCCCCGCTGGTGGCCAAGGCGGTGGACAAGCGGAAGCGTGAGTTCACCTCGGCCCGACACTGTGCGCGGGTGGCGATGGAGAAGCTGGGTGTCGAGCCTGCGCCGATCATGCGCGGCAAGTCCGGTGCTCCGCAGTGGCCGAAGGGTGTGGTCGGATCGTTGACGCACTGCGACGGGTATCGCGGTGCGGTGTTGGCCTACTCGATGCAGGTGCGTTCGGTGGGAATCGACGCCGAGCCGCACGGACCCTTGCCCGATGGAGTGCTCGAGGCGGTGAGTCTCGAGGCCGAACGGGAGTGGCTCGCGACCGCGGGCCGCGAGGACGTGCACTGGGATCGAGTGTTGTTCTGCGCCAAGGAAGCGACGTACAAGGCCTGGGAGCCGTTGACCGGACGCTGGCTCGGCTTCGAGGACGCACACATCACCTTCGAGCGCACCGGCTCCGGTGACGACATTTCGGGAACGTTCCGTTCCGAGCTGCTGGTGCCGGGAGACACGGTGTCCGGTCCGCCGCTGCGGGCCTTCGACGGTCGATGGATGGTGGCGGGCGGTCTGGTGATGACCGCGATCTGGGTGATGTGACGACCTGCTCCGCGAGCCTGGCACAATGCTCTCTCGTGAGTGCTCGCGAAAAGATTTCGTCCGGTCTCGTCGGTGCCGGCCTGCTGGTGGTCGACAAGGGGCCGGGAGTGACGAGCCACGATGTGGTGGCGTCGTGCCGAAAACTGTTGCGCACCAGAAAGGTCGGCCATGCGGGGACCTTGGACCCCATGGCGACCGGCGTGCTCGTGCTCGGCGTGGAGCGTGCGACCAAGATGCTGGGACTGCTCTCGCTGACCACCAAGTCGTACACCG
>NZ_LVCU01000296.1:0-7482 GCF_001647185.1 Rhodococcus sp. EPR-147 | reverse complement strand
CGAGATCTCGACCGCGATTGCCGCCCTGACCGGTGACATCGAGCAGGTTCCTGCTAGTGTCAGCGCCATCAAGGTCGACGGGCAACGCGCCCACAAACTGTCCCGCGCAGGTGAGGAATTCACACTCGCCCCGCGCAAGGTCAGCGTCACCCGATTCGACGTGACGGCCAGGCGCGACGTGGCGGAGGGCGAATCGGCGTTCGTCGACCTCGACGTGGAGGTCGACTGCACGTCCGGGACGTACGTTCGGGCCCTGGCGCGCGACCTCGGCGCGGCGCTCGGCGTCGGCGGCCACCTGACCGTGCTGCGCCGCACCCGCGTCGGACCTTTCACCCTCGACCACGCACGGACACTCGAAGAACTGGCAGAGGACCCGGCCGTGAGCCTGGACATCGATCAGGCGGCCCGAACGGCGTTCCCGCACCGGCAGATCGACGCGAGTGAGGCGGAATCGTTGAGCCAGGGACGGTGGCTGGATCCGATAGGAATCGACGGGGTGTACGCGGCGGTCGATCCCACCGGGCACACCATCGCTCTGCTCCAGGAGAAGGGCAAGCGCGCCAGTTCGGTCATGGTCGTGCGGCCCGCGACCTTGCGCGGGCACTGAAACATTCGGCACGGATGCGGCACCGACCCGGCGATCAGGTCGCCGGAACCATCCAGATCGCCTCTGCGGCGCGGTGGCCGAGATCGATCGAATCAGTGGCGTCGGTGCGGGCCAACTCGATGGCGACGGTGCCGGCGTAGTCGCGTCGTTCGACCACCGTGATCGGCAGGTCCAGCGTGATGCCGACGGAGTCGAAGTAGCGGAGCATCGCCGGGTCGGAGTCGGAAATTCTGGCGACTCGGCCGGACTGTCCGTCGAGGTAGTCGCTCAGGCGGGTCGCGGACGGGGCCTCGATCGCACCGTCGACGGACGGAATCGGGTCGCCGTGCGGATCGCGTTCGGGGTGGCCCAGTTTGGCGTCGATTCGATCCATCATCAGATCCGAGACGGCATGCTCGAGGATCTCTGCCTCGTCGTGCACTTCGTCCCAGCCGTAACCCAGCTCTCGCACCAGGTAGGTCTCGATCAGTCGATGTCGACGCACCATACCGATGGCAGCGAGACGACCCTTCTCGGTCAGTGAGATGGCTCCGTAGCGGGCGTGGTCGACCATGCCCTGGTCGGCGAGCTTGCGAATGGCCTCGGACACCGTCGAGGCGGAAACACCGATGCGCTCGGAGAGCATCTTGGTGCTGACCGAGTCCTCGCTCCACTCACTGGCCGTCCAGATGACCTTGAGATAGTCCTGCGCAACCGCGGACAGCTGGACGCCCTCGTCGGCCGGTGCGGGATCGTCTTTTCGTAGCGCCACGTCGCCGAGCTTAGGCAATCCAATGGAAAAAGACATCTCACCCGGCCGGAGCCACCGGCACCTGTCCGCGTTGTCGCAGAGCGCGTACGACGATGCCCTGTGAGGGGCTGAAGAGGTAGGCAAGGACGAAGACCAGTCCCTGGGTGAGCACGACGCTGCCGCCGGAGGACACGTCGAGGTAGAAGCTGGCGTAGATCCCCACCAGCGCGCAACCCACCGAAATGACCGGTGCCAGCACGAGCATGCGGCCGAAGCTGTGCGTGAGCAGATAGGCGGATGCACCGGGAGTGATCAGCATCGCCACCACGAGGATGACGCCGACGGCCTGGAGCGCGACCACGGTCGTCAGGGCGAGCAGGGTCAGCATGACGGCCGAGATCACCGACGGGTTGATGCCTACGGCGCGGGCCTGGGTGCGGTCGAAGGCGAAGAGAGTGAAGTCGCGACGCTTGACGATCATGACGACCAGCGCGATACCGCCGAGGACGAAAACCTGAACCATGTCTGCCTGCGAGACTCCCAGCAGATTGCCGAACAGGATGTGGTTGAGGTCGATCTGACTCGGAAACTTGGAGATCAGGACGACGCCGAGTGCGAACAAGGTGGTGAAGACGACGCCGATAGCGGCGTCCTCCTTGACGACGGTGGTGTTGCGGACCACTCCGATGGCACCGACCGCGATGAGCGCGAACAGCAACGCTCCGATCGCGAACGGTGCCCCGAACAGGTATGACAGCGCGACGCCGGGAAGAACTGCGTGCGAGACGGCGTCGCCCATCAGCGACCACCCGATGAGGACGAGCCAGCAGCTCAGCACCGCGCACACGATGGAGGCGGTGACAGTGACCAGGAGGGCTCGCTGCATGAAGGTGTATTCGAGTGGGTCCACGAGAAAATCGATCAGATACACGGTTCAGCTCGCTTCCGTGGTTCGGGTGGCCGGATTTCGAGTGCCCGCACCCAACTCGCCGACCTTCGACGGGTCGATGCCGAAGGCCAGCGCCAGGTTCTCCGGGCGCAGTACGTCGGTCGGACTGCCGTGCATCAGCACGCGCTGCTGCAGCAGGATCGCTTCGTCGCACAGTTCCGGTAGGGCATGTAGATCGTGTGTGGACACCAGAACCGACGCACCCTGTGCTGCGAGTTCGCGGAGCAGCCGGGTGATGGTTGCCTCGGTTTTCTTGTCCACACCGGCGAAGGGCTCGTCGAGCAACAGCAGCGATGCCTCCTGGGCGATGGCGCGGGCGACGAACGCACGCTTGCGCTGACCGCCGGAGAGCTGGCCGATCTGTCGGTTCGCCAGTTCGGCGAGGTCGACGCGCTGCAGAGCCTCGTCGACGGCCAGTCGATCGGCGGCTCGGGGAGTGCGGAGAAAATTCTGCTTCCCGTATCGGCCCATCATCACCACGTCGCGCACGCTGATCGGGAATGTCCAATCGACGGATTCCGCCTGGGGCACGTAGCTGACCGTGCCGGCCTTGCGCGCCTGCGCCGGGTCTCCGCCGAACACGGTGATCGAGCCGGAGTTGGGCTTGACCACTCCCATGACGGCTTTGAACAGCGTCGACTTGCCCGACCCGTTCATTCCGACCAACCCGCACACCCGGCCGGGTGCGAGGGTCAGGCTGGCATCGGTGAGGGCTACGACGTCGCGGTATCGAACGTTGACGGCGTCCACCGACAGCGCTGCCCCGGTCTCGTGCGGGGTCCTTTGACGCGGGTCTCCAGTGTGCTGGGTCATCGTTCTCCTACCAGTGCGTCGGCGATCAACCGTGCGTCGTAGCGCAGTAGATCCAGGTACGTGGGGACCGGTCCGGTGGCGTCGCTCAGAGAATCGACGTAGAGCTGTCCGCCGAACCGCGCGCCGGTGTCCTCGGCGACCTGCAGCTGCGCCTTGTCCGAGACCGTCGACTCGCAGAACACGGCAGGTACGTCGTTGTCGCGAACGAAGTCGATGGTGCGGACCACCTGCTTCGGCGTTCCTTCCTGCTCGGCGTTGACCGGCCACAGGTAGGCCTCCTGCAGATCGAAGTCGCGGGCCAGATAGCCGAATGCGCCCTCGCAGGTGACGAGCGCGCGCTGACGAGCCGGTAGCCCGGAGAGATCCGCGGCCAGTTCGGCACCGACCTCGCGTAGTTGTCCCACGTATGCGGCTGCGTTCGCGCGGTAGTCGTCGGTGTTGGCGGGATCGAGCGCGACGAAGGCGTCGGCGATGTTCTCGACGTACGTCTCGGCCACGACGGGCGACATCCATGCGTGGGGGTTCGCTTTGCCGGCGTAGGCGTCGTCGCGAATGTAGATCGGGTCCACGTTCGCACTCACCACGGCGTGGGGTGCGGGGATGCGCTCGACGAATTTCTCGAACCAGGCCTCCAGCCCGAGACCGTTGTCCAGGATCAGCTCGGCCTGCTCTGCGGTGCGTAGGTCTCCTGGGGTCGGCTCGTAGCCGTGGATCTCGGCTCCGGCTTTTGTGATCGATTCCACTCGGAGGTGATCGCCGGCGACATTGGCGGCCATGTCGGCGAGGACGGTGAAGGTCGTCAGAACCAGGGGTCTGCCGTCGTCGAGCACCGCCGGATCGTCCTCCCCGACGGCACGGGCGCAGCCGCTCGAGGCTGCCACCAGTAGTCCCACCACGGCCCAGCTCGCGAGAATCCGCCCACTGCGCGATCCACACCGGCGAAGAAAAAAGTTAGGCACACCGAAACATTTACCGTGGGGATACCTTTTTGTCCATACGTGCCGCGCGCGACACGCCTGTCCGAGAGTGACCGAGCGGCCGTCGGGCCGTAGGCTTCGCGGTGTGCAGAGATGGCGAGGTCTCGACGATGTACCTGCCGACTGGGGTCGGTGCGTGCTCACGATCGGCGTCTTCGACGGCGTTCATCGCGGACACGCACAACTGATCGGGCGAGCGGTGGCCGCTGCGAAGAAGCGCGGCGTTCCCAGCGTGCTCATGACGTTCGATCCCCATCCGATGGAGGTCGTGCGACCGGGAAGCCATCCTGCTCAGTTGACGACCCTGACGAGGCGGGCCGAACTCGCCGAGGAGCTGGGTATCGACGTCATCTGCGTCATGCCGTTCACGCCCGAGTTGATGAAGCTCACTCCCGAGCGTTACGTGCACGAGATCCTGATCGAACGCCTGCACGTTGCCGAGGTCGTCGTCGGTGAGAACTTCACCTACGGGAAGAAGGCGCTCGGCACCGTGCCCATGCTGCGCAAGATCGGCGAACGGTCCGGATTCGCAGTCGACGGAGTCAACCTGCTCGCCGAGCACGCCGTGACGTTCTCCTCGACGTACATCAGATCGTGTGTGGACGCCGGTGACGTCGCTGCAGCCACCGCCGCGCTCGGGCGACCGCATCGCGTCGAAGGAGTCGTCGTGCACGGAGACGGCCGAGGTCGCCAAATGGGTTATCCCACAGCCAATGTCGCGCCGCCCATGTACTCGGCCATTCCCGCCGACGGCGTGTACGCGGCATGGTTCACCGTGCTCGGGCCGGGTCCGATCATGGGGACGGTCACTCCGGGGGAGCGGCATCCGGCTGCCGTATCGGTGGGCACCAATCCCACGTTCTCGGGTCGTACCAGGACCGTCGAGGCATTCGTCCTCGACGGTGAGGCCGACCTGTACGGGCAGCACGTGGCAGTCGACTTCGTCGACCGACTGCGCGGCATGGAGAAGTTCGACTCGATGGAAGCCCTCGTGGAGGAGATGGGCCGCGACGCCGAGCGGGCCCGGACGATCCTGGCGGCCAGCACGGCCTGATAGGCTGTCCCCTCGGTGCTCGCTGCGGTCCGCGGCGGCTGTACCGGCTTCGATCCCGTGGTCTCGACACCGGGCGCGTAGCTTCCTTTCACGCGGACGTCATTGATCAGGAGTAGTACCAGTGGCATTGACCACCGAACAGAAGAAGGCCGTTCTCGGCGAGTACGGCTTGCACCCCACCGACACGGGTTCGCCCGAGGCGCAGGTTGCAATGCTCACCAAGCGCATCGTCGACTTGACCGAGCACCTCAAGACGCACAAGCACGACCACCACTCCCGCCGCGGCCTGCTGCTGCTGGTCGGACGTCGTCGTCGTCTGCTCAAGTACATCGCGAAGGTCGACGTCACCCGCTACCGCTCGCTCATCGAGCGTCTGGGTCTGCGTCGATAATTCGCATCGACGCGAGGATGTCACCGATGCACGGTTCGACGCGCCGGTGCGCACCCGACTCGCAGCAATAGTGCAGTAGCCAACGAGGCAGTGCTTAGACTGTTCCTCGTTGGCTATCTGTGTTTGTACCGCAAGAACAGTTTCGCCAGCACGAGAAAGCGAATGCACAGCATTCGCACACCGCCGTGTATGCCTGTCATGCCGTGGTGACGGTCTTCGGTAGTGGCCTTTCGGATACGAGATCCGGTGGGCTTCGATCGATGGCCGCCTCCGCGCAGCCGCGTCCCGAGAGAAGCTCGGAGATGGACGGCACAGGTATGCCGCCACAGCCAGGAGGGCTGGTGGTGTGTCCACGCGGGCACGGCAAAGACGAGAGGACGAGAACAGAACACATGTCGGAAACCACAACCTTGGACGTCGAAGAAGGCGTCTACGAAGCAACTGCGATCATCGACAACGGCACGTTCGGCAAGCGGACCATCCGCTTCGAGACCGGCCGCCTCGCGCAGCAGGCCGCAGGCGCAGTCGCCGCGTACCTCGACGAGGACACCATGCTGCTGTCGGCAACGACCGCCGGCAAGCACCCTCGTGAGGGCTTCGATTTCTTCCCGCTGACGGTCGACGTCGAAGAGCGCATGTACGCCGCGGGCCGTATCCCCGGATCGTTCTTCCGCCGCGAGGGCCGTCCGTCCACCGACGCCATCCTCACCTGCCGCCTGATCGACCGGCCGCTGCGTCCGACGTTCGTCGACGGACTGCGCAACGAGATCCAGGTCGTCATCACGGTCATGAGCCTCAATCCAGCCGATCTGTACGACGTCGTCGCGATCAACGCGGCATCGGCCTCGACGCAGATCGCCGGACTGCCGTTCTCCGGTCCGATCGGCGGCGTTCGCGTCGCACTGATCGACAAGCAGTGGGTCGCGTTCCCGACCAACGAGCAGCTCGAGAAGGCCGTGTTCAACATGGTCGTCGCCGGCCGCATCGTCTCCGGCTCAGGTGCCGACGCAGACGTGGCGATCATGATGGTCGAAGCCGAAGCCACCGAGAACGTCATCGAGCTCATCGAGGGTGGCGCTACCGCCCCCAACGAAGCGGTCGTCGCCGAGGGACTCGAGGCATCGAAGCCCTTCATCGCAGCCCTGTGCACCGCACAGCAGGAGCTCGCGTCCAAGGCAGCAAAGCCCACCGGCGACTACCCGGTTTTCCCGGCGTACCAGTCGGACGTCTTCGAGGCCGTCGAGAACGCCGCGAAGATCCCGCTCAACGAGGCACTGACCATCGCAGGCAAGGCCGAGCGTGAGAGCAAGCTCGACGAGGTCAAGGCTCAGGTCCTCACGTCGGTCGGAGACAGCTTCGCCGGCCGCGAGAAGGAGATCGGTGCCGCATTCCGCGCACTGACCAAGAAGTCGGTTCGCCAGCGCATCCTCACCGATCACTTCCGCATCGACGGCCGCGGCATCACCGACATCCGGTCGCTGTCCGCCGAGGTCGCGATCATCCCGCGTACCCACGGATCCGCCCTGTTCGAGCGCGGCGAGACCCAGATCCTGGGCGTCACCACCCTCGACATGGTCAAGATGGCGCAGCAGGTCGACTCGCTCGGGCCCGAGACGTCCAAGCGCTACATGCACCACTACAACTTCCCGCCCTACTCCACCGGAGAGACCGGCCGCGTCGGTTCGCCGAAGCGTCGCGAGATCGGCCACGGCGCGCTCGCCGAGCGCGCTCTGCTGCCGGTTCTGCCCAGCCAGGCAGAGTTCCCGTACGCCATCCGCCAGGTCTCCGAGGCACTGAGCTCCAACGGCTCGACCTCGATGGGCTCGGTGTGTGCATCGACGCTGTCGCTGCTCAATGCCGGTGTGCCACTGCGTGCCCCGGTCGCCGGAATCGCAATGGGCCTCGTGTCCGACGAGGTCGACGGTGAAACCCGCTACGTCGCCCTCACCGACATCCTCGGT
>NZ_LVCU01000295.1:0-7887 GCF_001647185.1 Rhodococcus sp. EPR-147 | reverse complement strand
GGCATACCCTCCAAGGTGCTCGCCGGCGCGCTGTCGCAGGCCAAGGATGCGCGCACGACGATCCTCGAGGTCATGGCCGAGGCCATCGACACCCCGGACGAGATGAGCCCGTACGCACCTCGCGTCACCGCGATCAAGGTGCCGGTCGACAAGATCGGCGAGGTCATCGGGCCCAAGGGCAAGATGATCAACTCCATCACCGAGCAGACCGGTGCCAACATCTCGATCGAAGATGACGGCACTGTCTACGTCGGTGCAGCGGACGGCCCGTCCGCACAGGCCGCGATCGACATGATCAACGCCATCGCCAACCCGCAGCTGCCGAAGGTCGGCGAGCGATTCCTCGGAACCGTCGTCAAGACAACGGCTTTCGGTGCATTCGTCTCGCTGCTCCCGGGCCGCGACGGACTGGTGCACATCTCCAAGCTCGGTAACGGCAAGCGCATCAACAAGGTCGAGGACGTCGTGAGCGTCGGATCCAAGTTGCGCGTCGAGATCGCCGATATCGACAACCGCGGCAAGATCAGCCTCGTTCCCGTCGAAGACGACAACGCTGCTGCTCCCGCCGACGCTCCCGAGGCACCCGCCGAGGTCAGCGCTGAGTAAGAAGCAATCGAGCCGAACGGTACGTCCCCTCGGGACGTACCGTTCGGCCGTTCCAGAGAGCACCGGCATCGACACGGGCGTGCAACGCACCACTCTGCCCGGCGGTCTTCGGGTCGTCACCGAGTTCGTGCCGGGCGTTCGGTCGGCCTCGGTCGGTGTTTGGGTCGGAGTCGGCTCGCGCGACGAGCAACCCAGTGTTGCCGGTGCGGCACACTTCCTCGAACATCTGCTGTTCAAATCGACGCCCACGCGCAGTGCGCTCGAGATCGCCCAGGTGATGGACGGTGTCGGGGGAGAGCTGAACGCGTTCACCTCGAAGGAGAGCACGTGCTTCTACGCGCACGTGCTCGACGAGGACGTGGCGCTCGCCATCGATCTCGTCAGCGATGTGGTGCTTCGCGGCCGCTGCCGATCGGCAGATGTCGACGTCGAGCGCCAGGTGGTCCTCGAAGAGATCTCCATGCGCGACGACGATCCCGAGGATCTGCTGGGAGATGCCTTCCTGGAAGCCATGTTCGGTGATCATCCGATCGGGCGTCCGATCATCGGCTCCGTCGAATCCATCGAGTCGATGACCCGTGCGCAGTTGCACTCGTTCCACGTTCGCCGCTACACGCCGCAGCGCATGGTCGTTGCTGTCGCTGGCAACGTCGATCACAAGCAGATTGTGTCGTTGGTGCGTCGCGCTTTCGCGGGCCATCTGGAAAAGGGACTGCGACCGGCCGAAAGGCGAAGCGGCACAGCGCGATTGCGTAACGCCCCCACATTGAGCCTGACCACTCGTGACAGCGAACAGGCACACCTGTGCCTCGGCGTACGTGCGTTCGGTCGACACGAAGGGCATCGCTGGGCGTTGTCCGTGCTGAACTCGGCAGTGGGCGGCGGGCTCAGCTCTCGTCTGTTCCAGGAGATCAGGGAAGAGCGCGGACTGGCGTACTCGGTGTACTCCTCGGTGGACACGTTTGCCGACAGCGGTGCGTTCTCCGTCTACGCGGGTTGTCAGCCCGAGAACCTGGGCGAAGTGACCACGGTGATCAGGGAAGTGCTCGCCAAGGTCGCCTCCGAGGGCATCACCGACGCGGAGTGTGCGCGGGCCAAGGGTTCGCTGCGCGGCGGATTGGTTCTGGGACTTGAGGATTCGGGCTCTCGGATGAACCGGATCGGTCGTAGCGAACTGAACTACGGCAATCACCGCGACATCACCGATACGTTGGCGCGGATCGACAGTGTCGGCAACGACGAGGTACGCGAGGTCGCTGCCGTGTTGCTCGACCGTCCGTTCGGTGCCGCGGTGGTCGGCCCCTACAAAAACGTTCGCCAGCTGCCGGCGTCGGTCAAGTCTCTGGTTCGGTAGCGTCGGCGATCACGTCGCTGTTTCCGTGCACGGAGGTCCACAGTCGCAGGGCGGTGAACTGTGGATTCTCCGGTGCGACGGTGGCAACCGTGCTCTCGGCGTTGACGTGTATGCCGCTAAGGTCGACAATGCAGCATGAACAGCGATGGGCGTACCGTCCTCGTCACCGGTGTGAGTCGACGCCTCGGTATCGGCTACGCCATCACTCGTAGGTTGCTGCAGGATGAGCGCGGCCGCGTCTTCGTTCAATCCTGCGATTCCTACGACGTGAGCGAGCCGTGGGGAGCGGGGACGCCGGGAGCAGTACAGGTTCTGGCCGAGTTGTCCACCGCGCCAAGCAGGCTCGGGCATCTGGACATCGATCTCTCCGATCCCGAAGCACCTGCCGCCCTGTTCGATGCTGCCGAATCCAGGTTCGGAGCCGTCGACTCGTTGGTCATCAACCATGCGCGATCACAGCTGGGCGACGTGGGGTCTCTGACGGCAGAGAGCCTCGACCTGACGTGGGCGGTGAACGTGCGCGCGTCCTTGCTTCTGGTGCAGGAATTTGCGGAACGGTACGTCGATCACCGCGACGGCGGACGCATCGTGCTGTTCACGTCCGGGCAGGGTGAGGGGCCGATGCCGACCGAGATTCCCTACGCGGTGACCAAGGGCGCGATCGCCGCGATCACACCGACCTTGGCCGATTCGCTGATCGAACGGGGTATCACCGTCAACACGATCAATCCTGGTCCGACCGATACCGGTTGGGCGAGTGCCGATCTGGACACGTTCGTCTTGCGCCACATGCCGCGGGGTCGGTGGAACTCTCCGGACGAGGCCGCGGCGGTCGTGGCGATGCTGCTCTCGCCCGATTCGGGCTCGATCACCGGTCAGGTCATCGGTGCCGAAGGCGGATTCCGACGCTTCACGCCGTGACGCCTCGGTCAGAGCTTCTTCTTGCGCAGCAACAGCTTCCAGGGCACCAATGCCGACTCGAGCTGAACCGACAGGCTCATCTTGGATTCGCCCTCGCTGCGCTCCTCGAAGGTGATCGGCACTTCGGCGAGAGTGAGGCCGTGCTTGACGGTTCGGTAGTTCATCTCGACCTGGAATGCGTACCCGTTGCTCTCGACCGAGGCAACATCGATGGTGCGCAGGGTGCGCGCGTGCCACGCCTTGAATCCCGCTGTCGCATCCTTGACGCCGAGGCGCAGGATCGTGTTGACGTAGAAGTTCGCCCATGCGGACAGGGCCTTGCGGTGCCAGGGCCAATCGGCGGCGACCGCTCCGCCCGGTACGTATCGCGATCCGAGCACCACGGCCGCGTCGGTAGTGTTCAGTTTGTCGATCATCGCCGGGATCACCTCGGTGGGGTGCGAGAGATCGGCGTCCATTTGAATGACGATGTCCGCACCCTCGTCGAGGGCCCTGGTCATGCCTGCGACGTACGCGCGTCCGAGCCCGTTCTTCTCCGTGCGGTGCAGAACGCTGACCTCGATGGGGCCGTCGATGGCCAACTTGTCGGCGACGTCGCCGGTGCCGTCGGGCGAATTGTCGTCGACGACCAACACACCGAGCCCCTCCACCTGCAACCCTGCCAGCAGCTCGACGAGCTTGGGGAGGTTCTCACGTTCGTTGTACGTCGGTACAACGACGGTGGTCTTCGGGGCGACTCGTTCCGTACTCACCACCGTATGATCCGTGATTCGGGGTTCCGATCCAAATATCGGACACGACCGGCCGTGTCGGGTCGGCATCGTGGGTCGTTTTCGAGCGCCGGTCGACTCATGCCCGAGTCGCGTCGACGAATACGCCGCCGCGCAGAATCGGAACGCTCGAACTCGAATCGACCTCGGCTGCGATGTCCACGTCTTCCAGGTGCCCCATCCCGGCCAATTCACGACTGGAGCCGCATTGCCGCAGCTCCGAGCCCACGTCTCGCTCCACGGCTCGCCACGCGGACGCAGCTGCGCGCGCCTCCGGGGAGACATCGGCAGCTCCGGCGTCGACGAGGGCAGCGATGACTGCACCGGCACCCCACAGGTCCTCGACGGCGGGCCGGAGGGATCCGTCCGGCCACTTTTCACCGCCCGCTATGACCGCTGTCACTGCGTTTGGGTTCCTGGCACGTATCCACTGCGCTACGGCCGATGCGTTTCTGAGCGACGCGCCCACGCACAGCGGGGCCGTGCTCGCGAGCTCGTGGGCGATGGTGGATCCGTTCGGTGACGGCAGCACCAGTCGTGTCGGAGCAGGCGCGGCCCGGACGGTCGCCGGGCACAAGCTGATCAGGCCCGGTGAGGCGGCCGACCGCCCCACGGCGAGGACCGCGTCGAACTGCTCGGCCAACTGCGTGGCCCGGTCGTCGCGCCACCGACTGGGGATGACGTCGATGCCCGCGTCCACAGCAACCGTGAGAGTGGTGGTGAAGGACAGGACGTCCACGACGACGGCGATGTCTGCGCCGTCGACGATGGCGTCGGCACCGGACAGACCCCAGTCGAAGCGGAGCCCGAATGCGTTCTGGGACAGTACGGGGTCGGCCGGCATTGCGGAACGGTATCAAGTCCGGTGCCGGTGATACCTTCGGCGCGGGATCGAGTGGGGGAGGTAGACATGCAGCTGGACCTGGACACCAAGGTGATCGTCCTCGTGGCCGGTCTCCTGCTGCTGTGGGCATTGGGATTGGGGGTGATCAAGTATCACCAGATGTCGACGTCACCGGATGGCACTGCGCATCGTTATGTCGACATCGCCCATCGGGCAGCGTTGATGTACTCGTTCGCCGCCCTGGTGCTCGCAGTGCTGGCGCAGTTCAGCGCGTGGTCGGTCACGGTGGACCTGATCGCCGCGTCGGTGGTGCTGGTGTTCTTCGTCGCAGCCGTCGCGAGTTACACCGTCCACGGATTTCGGCGAGACACCGAGAACCAGTTCGTCGATCCCGTCCCGGGGACGCACCTGTTCATGGTGTCGTTGATCGTTGCCGAAATCGGCGGTACAGCGGTGCTCGTGGCCGGGTTCGCGTGGGAGCAGTTCGGTCCGAGCTGAGACCTGGAGCTACCGAGGGTCCAGGTAGAGCTCGGCGGTCTCGGTGGCTACCGCGGACACTGCAGCAGCAAGACCGGGCTCGAGGTCCAGCGCAGTGGCGAGTCGTTCTCCGCGCAGCCCTTGCGTTCGGAGTAGGTCCCAGGCCTGTTCAACCAGCCGCACCGAGGTGGGGTGGTCCAACTCGGGACGGTTCGATCGCAGTGCGGTCGCAGCCCAATCCGCGTCGAAAGTTCCGTTGGGCGGACCGAACACACGCTCACCGGACGAATAGCTCTTCGGGTCCATACCCTCTGACGCTAGCAGGATCGGAGGTCGGTGCAATCGTGACCGAATCGCGTCGACGCAGCACTACCGAACCGATCGGTTTCTTCAGTACGGTGAGGCGATGTACGACGGCCACCGCAGGGCTCCGGTCGCGCTCTCGGTCGTCGGATCACTGATACTCGGTTTTGTCGCGGGCTGTGCCGGCGTAGGGGGCAGTGGCCCGGTCGACGAGGTCTCGGCCGACACGAACTACACCACGGTCACGGGATCACTGGTCGTCGGTGATCCAATGTCCAATCCCAGGCCGACCGTCGAAGCGCTGCCGCCCGCGGTGACAGAGCTTCCTCTGAGCCTCGATGGCGCGCGATTCCCAGGTGCGTCGCCGGTCGGTGTCACCGACGTGGTGTTCGCGGAGTCGGCGGCCGTCGAATTCAGGTTGGCAGGCAACGGCCCCGTCTCCTATACGGTGCGGTACGTCGACGAGGCCATTCGCTACGGCACCAGTGAACCGCTGGCAGTGCCGGGGAGATCGGTGTTGCAGGTGGACCTGTCGGGTACGTCGACGGACTCCGACGACACCTTCTCTCCGTATGCTGGGCCGGAACGGGTGCGAGGTGACGCGGAGTCTACGATCGTCTCGGCCGATTTTCTGGCTGATCCCGGCGGAATCTCGCAGGCTTTCATCGGAGTTGCGGCCGATCGACCCGCGTTCACGGTGACAACCACCGAAGAACCGGCCGCGGTCGTCGTCACCGTCGAGAACTGACCGGCGCAGCAACGTCGAATACATGTCGGCCGTGGCTGTTTCGATCCGTGTGCCGGGGACCGCGCGGTAGCATCGCGATGTGTCCGACGCCACAGCGGGAACGAGTCCATCCGGTCGTGTCCGCGTGCTCGTGTACAGCAGCAATGCCGCAACCCGCGCCCAGGTGCGGTCTGCCGTCGGAACTCGACCGGATCCTGCACTCGGTGACATCGAGTACGTCGACATCGCCACGGCAGCCGTTGTCATCGAGCACATGGATGCAGGCGATGTCGCGTTGGCGATTCTCGACGGCGAGTCCTCACCTGTCGGCGGTCTGGGTCTGGCGAAGCAGTTGAAGGACGAGATCCTTCACTGCCCACCGGTGTTGGTACTCATCGGACGTCCGGACGATGCGTGGTTGGCCGAGTGGTCGCGCGCCGAGGCTGCCGTTCCGCACCCGCTGGATCCGATCCGGCTGGGTCGAGCGGTGGTCGATCTGCTGAAGCAGCACTCGGTACGCGTCGGTGCCCGGGTCTCTCGATCGCGTTAGATCAGACCGTTTTCTCCGATGCAGGCACAGTCAGCACGAACCGATGGATCACGCCGGCGACGACAGCTCCGAGTACGGGGAACACCACGAACACCCATAGCTGGGACAGGGCAGGTCCGCCGGCGAAGAGGGCCGGGCCGAGGGACCGAGCAGGGTTGACCGACGTCGAGTCGATTCCGATGCCCAGCAGGTGAACCACGGTCAGGGTCAGGCCGATCGGGATGCCGGCTGCCACGACGGGGTGAACGGTGGGAGCCGTGGTGGCCAGTACGACGAGGACGAGCAGGCCGGTCGCGATCGTCTCGAACACCGCGACCGACGCCAGCCCGTATCCTCCGGGCGAGGCGCTGCCGAATCCATTGGTGCCCAGACCGTCCGACGCCATATCGTATCCGGGACGGCCGGACGCGACGAACAGTACGATCAGCGCGCCGATCAGTGCACCGACGGCCTGAGCGACGATGTAGAACACAGCCTTGATCGGGGTGATGGCGCGAGCGATCAGGGCTCCGATCGTCACAGCCGGGTTGATGTGGCATCCCGAGATCGGTCCGATCGCATAGACCAGCGCGAGCAGCGTGAGGCCGAATGCCAGAGCGATGCCCGGGGTTCCGACGGTGTCGCCCGCGATCACTGCGGTGCCGACGCCGAAGATCACGAGCAGGGCAGTTCCCAGTCCCTCGGCGGCGAGCGCCGAGACGGAAATCGATTTCATCATCTCTCCTGTTCCATGTCGGCAGCCTTGTTCGGCCGGCCGAGATCGTCGGGAGATTTGTCGTTTTCGTCGGTGCGGATCGCATGGGGCCGACAGGTGATCTGAGTCACAGTTCCTTGGCGTACGAATTCGGGTGATCCATGCGCGTCAACGCTTTACGAAAACTGGACTCCTCGAAATCCCGCGAGATCGACACCGAACCCATACTGTGTGGTTCAGGTCACATTGGTACGGCCGTCGCATTTACTACGCGCCGGCGCGGTAGTCGATCGAGGGAGCAGATGCCGGGATGAACGCCTACGTTCCGATCCTCGTTCTCGGTGCCATTGCGGTCGTGTTCGCGGTGTTCTCGGTGATGGTCGGCACCATGGTGGGACCCGCGCGGTACAACCGAGCGAAGTTCGACGCGTACGAGTGCGGAATCGAGCCCACGATGCATGCGCCGACGGGCCAACGATTTCCGGTGAAGTTCTACCTGACCGCGATGCTGTTCATCATCTTCGACATCGAGATCGTCTTCCTCTATCCGTGGGCCGTCCATCTCGATGTTCTGGGCGCGTTCGGACTGGTTGCCATGGCACTGTTCGTCGTCAACGTGTCGGTGGCCTACGTCTACGAGT
>NZ_LVCU01000294.1:0-22869 GCF_001647185.1 Rhodococcus sp. EPR-147 | reverse complement strand
AAGAGTGTGATCGATGGGACTCGAAGAGAAGCTACCCAGCGGATTTCTGCTGACCACCGTAGAGGGGTTGGCCGGATACGCTCGTAAGGGTTCGTTGTGGCCCGCGACCTTCGGTCTCGCGTGCTGCGCGATCGAGATGATGGCCACCACCTCCGGTCGGTTCGATCTCGCGCGATTCGGCATGGAAGCGTTCCGTGCGTCTCCGCGACAGGCGGACCTGATGATCGTGGCAGGCCGTGTCAGCCAGAAGATGGCACCCGTGCTGCGGCAGGTGTACGACCAGATGGCGGAACCGAAATGGGTCCTGGCCATGGGCGTTTGCGCGTCCTCGGGCGGAATGTTCAACAACTATGCGGTGGTGCAGGGCGTCGACCACATCGTTCCCGTCGACATCTATCTACCCGGTTGTCCGCCCCGACCCGAGATGCTGCTCAACGCAATCTTGGAGCTGCACAAAAAGATTCAGCAGATGCCGCTGGGTGTCAATCGCGAGCAGGTGCGCGCGGCCGCCGAGGCTGCGGCGTTGGCGTCCACCCCGACCATCGATCTGAAGGGGCTGCTGAGATGACGCCGCACGGACCCCGCGGAATGTTCGGCGTCCGGGGGAGCGGTGACACCTCCGGCTACGGCCGGTTGCAGCCGCCGTTGGCATCGGTGGACACGGCTGTCCGGCCCTACGGCAGCTACTTCGACGCCGTGGTCGATCGATTGGCCGCGGTCCTCGACACCGGTGACGCGGCCGTGCCGTTCGAGGACGCCGTCGAGCGTGCCGTGATCTTTCGCGACGAACTGACGCTGCATCTCTCGCGAGAACACGTGCCCGCCGTGGCCCGCGCTCTCCGTGACGACGAGGAACTGAGATTCGAATTGTGCACCGGGGCATCGGGTGTGCACTACCCCGATCAGGTCGGCCGGGAACTGCGCGCGGTCTACCATCTGGTGTCCATCACCCACGGACGCCGCCTGCGACTCGAAGTCGCTGTGCCCGATTCGGATCCGCACACACCGTCGCTCTGTGCGGTCTATCCGACCAACGACTGGCACGAACGCGAGGTCTACGACTTCTTCGGCATCGTGTTCGACGGTCATCCCGCGCTGACGCGGATCGAGATGCCGGACGACTGGGTCGGACACCCGCAACGCAAGGACTATCCCCTGGGCGGAATTCCCATCGAGTACAAGGGCGCTCGGGTCGCGCCTCCCAACGAGCGCAGGTCGTACAACTGATGAGCGCAACGGACGAAACCATTTATGCAGTGTCGGGCCAGGACTGGGACGACGTGGTCGAACTTGCGCGCGGGTCGACCACGGAACGCATCGTGGTCAACATGGGTCCGCAGCACCCGTCCACCCATGGTGTGCTTCGGTTGATTCTCGAGATCGAAGGCGAGACCGTCACCGAGGCCCGGTGTGGAATCGGGTACCTGCACACCGGTATCGAGAAGAATCTCGAGTATCGCAACTGGACTCAGGGCGTCACGTTCGTCACTCGGATGGACTATCTCTCGCCCTTCTTCAACGAGACCGCGTACTGCCTAGGGGTGGAGAAGCTGCTCGACATCACCGACGACATTCCCGAGCGCGCGACGGTGATCCGGGTGATGCTGATGGAGCTCAATCGGATCTCGTCGCACCTCGTTGCATTGGCCACGGGTGGAATGGAATTGGGTGCCGTGACGGCGATGCTGTTCGGCTTCCGGGAGCGCGAGCTGATTCTCGATGTCTTCGAGGCCATCACCGGACTCCGAATGAACCACGCCTACATCCGTCCCGGCGGCTTGTCTCAGGACCTGCCCGCCGATGCGATCGACAAGGTTCGCGAGTTGCTGCGGGTTCTTCCCGGACGGCTACGCGATCTCGAACTCATGCTCAACGACAACCCGATCTGGAAGGCCAGAACCGAGAACGTCGGCTACCTGGACCTCACTGGATGCATGGCCCTTGGCGTCACCGGGCCGGTGCTCCGATCGACCGGACTTCCCTACGATCTGCGCCGGTCCGACCCCTACTGCGGGTACGAGAACTACGAGTTCGATGTCGTCACCGACACCGGATGCGACTGCTACGGGCGCTATCTGATTCGCGTCGAAGAGATGAAGGAATCGCTCAAGATCGTCGAGCAGACTCTCGATCGTCTTCGGCCCGGACCGGTGGTCATCGACGACAAGAAGATCGCCTGGCCGGCCGAACTCGTCTCCGGACCCGATGGTCTCGGCAATTCTCAGGACCACGTGCGCACCATCATGGACACCTCGATGGAGTCGTTGATCCACCACTTCAAATTGGTGACCGAGGGCATGCGTGTGCCGGCGGGCCAAGTGCTGTCCACGGTGGAATCGCCGCGAGGCGAACTGGGTGTGCACATCGTCAGTGACGGTGGAACTCGGCCGTACCGAGTGCATTTCAGAGACCCCTCCTTCACCAACCTGCAGGCGGTTGCCGCGATGTGCGAGGGCGGCATGATCTCCGACGTCATCGCTGCCGTCGCCAGTATCGATCCGGTGATGGGCGGGGTGGACCGATGACCACGCCACGCTCGGAGCCGGTGCTCGTCCAACTCGGAGCCCGCCCCGAGGAAGCAGTACAACTGGTCGGCCCCGACACACGTGCGTCCTATCCCGCCGACGTTCGTGCCCGCCTGCGTGCCGACGCCGACATCGTCCTCGCCCGTTATCCTCAGGCCAGATCGGCGTTGCTACCGCTGCTGCACCTGGTGCAATCCGAGGACGGATATCTCACGCCGGCCGGAATCGAATTCTGTTCCGACATACTCGATCTCACCGGAGCAGAGGTCACCGCGGTCGCGACCTTCTACTCGATGTACCGCCGCGAGCCCACCGGAAACTACCGGGTGGGAGTGTGCACCAACACCCTGTGCGCCGTCATGGGCGGCGACGCCATCATGGACGCCCTGCGGGATCACCTCGAGATCGACCACGGCGGAACCACCGCCGACGGCACCATCACCCTCGAGCACATCGAGTGCAACGCCGCCTGCGACTTCGCGCCGGTGATGATGGTCAACTGGGAATTCTTCGACAACAGAACTCCGGCGTCGGCGCGGGAACTGGTCGACGCGCTTCGATCCGGCGCTCAGGTGACCCCGACCCGCGGCGCTCCGCTGTGCACGTTCCGCGAGACCGAGCGAATTCTGGCCGGCTTCGCCGACGACCGACCGGGGGCACTCGAATCTACCGTCAGCGCAGGCGAAGCCAGTCTCGCCGGCCTGCGGTACGCCCGCGAGCACTCGATGACGGCTCCCCAGGCCGTTGCCGGCTCCCCGGACGACCATCCCGATCTCGGTTCCTAAGCAGTGGCGGAAACGGTGCGCGAGAAACCGGCTCCGGCACCCTCGGCGACCGTTCCGCCGCAGCCGAACACCACCGAAACCGACCCACCGACGAAGGGGAAATGACATGGCCCTGACGCCGGTGCTGAGCGAGTTCTGGGACGAGAAGGACTCGTGGACACTCGACACCTACCGCAGTCACGACGGCTATCGGGGGCTCGAGAAGGCCCTCGCCATGGACCCCGACGATCTCATCGCGTTCGTCAAGGACTCCGGCCTGCGCGGCCGTGGCGGGGCGGGATTCCCCACCGGAACGAAGTGGAGCTTCATTCCACAGGGTGACGGGAAAGCTCACTATCTGGTGGTCAACGCCGACGAGTCGGAGCCGGGCACCTGCAAGGACATGCCCTTGATGATGGCGAGCCCGCACACGTTGATCGAAGGAATCATCATCGCGGCCTACGCAATACGTGCATCGCACGCATTCGTCTACGTTCGCGGCGAAGTGGTACCGGTGCTGCGCAGACTGCAGGCCGCAGTTGCCGAGGCCTACGCCGCCGGCTACCTGGGCAAGAACCTCCTCGGATCGGGGTTCGACCTCGAGCTGGTGATCCATGCCGGGGCCGGGGCCTACATCTGCGGCGAGGAGACGGCGCTGCTCGACTCGCTGGAGGGGCGACGAGGTCAACCCCGACTGCGTCCACCGTTCCCTGCGGTGGCGGGCCTGTACGCGCGGCCGACGGTGG
Organism: Rhodococcus sp. EPR-147; assembly: GCF_001647185.1. Taxonomy (NCBI): domain Bacteria; kingdom Bacillati; phylum Actinomycetota; class Actinomycetes; order Mycobacteriales; family Nocardiaceae; genus Rhodococcus; species Rhodococcus sp. EPR-147. The sequence continues at coordinate 18,834 of NZ_LVCU01000294.1, read as the reverse complement.
TCAACAACGTCGAATCCATCGCCAGCGTCCCGGTGATCCTGCGCAAGGGCATCGAATGGTTCCGGTCGATGGGAAGCGAGAAGTCACCCGGGTTCACCCTCTACTCGATCTCCGGCCACGTGTGTCGGCCCGGCCAGTACGAGGCCCCGCTGGGCATCACTCTGCGGGAACTGCTGGACTACGCGGGCGGTATCCGGACCGGTCACGAGCTCAAGTTCTGGACACCGGGAGGATCGTCGACACCGATGTTCACCGGCGAACACCTGGACGTGCCGCTCGACTACGAGGGCGTCGGTGCCGCCGGATCGATGTTGGGTACCAAGGCCTTGCAGATCTTCGACGACACGACCTGCGTCGTGCGAGCAGTGTTGCGATGGACGGAGTTCTACGCTCACGAATCCTGCGGCAAATGCACGCCGTGCCGAGAAGGAACCTACTGGTTGGTGCAGATACTGCGCCGCCTCGACGGCGGAACCGGTACCGAAGCCGACCTCACGACACTGCTCGACATCGCGGACGGCATCGCCGGAAAATCGTTCTGCGCGTTGGGAGACGGAGCCGCAAGCCCGATCGTGTCCTCGCTGAAGTACTTCCGCGACGAATACATCCGACACGTCACCGAACAGGCATGCCCATTCGATCCACACCGATCGACCCTGATGGCAGAGGAGCTGACGTCATGACGGCACAGACGGAGCAATCGGTCACTCCGGTCGAAATGGTGACACTGACCATCGACGACCACGAGATCAGTGTTCCCAAGGGCACGTTGGTGATTCGCGCCGCCGAGCTGATGGGCGTGCAGATTCCGCGCTTCTGCGATCACCCGCTGCTCGATCCGGTGGGGGCGTGCCGGCAATGCCTGGTCGACGTCGAAGGGCAGCGCAAGCCGTTGGCGTCCTGCACCACGACAGTGGCCGAGGGCATGATCGTGCGCACCCAAGTGACATCGGAGTCGGCGGAGAAGGCGCAACGCGGCGTCATGGAGCTGCTGCTGATCAACCATCCGCTCGATTGCCCGGTGTGTGACAAGGGCGGTGAGTGTCCGCTGCAGAACCAGGCGATGGCTGCGGGCCGGGCCGAGTCCAGGTTCGTCGAGACCAAACGCACGTACCCCAAGCCGATTCCGCTGTCGGCCGAGGTGTTGCTGGACCGCGAACGGTGCGTCCTGTGTGCGCGATGCACTCGCTACGCAGCTCAAGTGGCCGGCGATCCGTCCATCGAGCTACTCGAACGTGGTGCGATTCAACAGGTGGGGATCTTCGGCGACGAGCCGTTCGACTCCTACTTCTCGGGCAACACCGTGCAGATCTGTCCGGTGGGTGCGCTGACCAACACCGAGTATCGGTTCCGGGCGCGCCCGTACGACCTCACCTCGTCGCCGAGCGTGTGCGAGCACTGCGCAGGGGGCTGTGCTCAACGCACGGACCATCGACGTGGGAAGGTCCTGCGACGGCTGGCCGGTGACGATCCCCAGGTCAACGAGGAATGGAACTGCGACAAGGGCCGGTGGGCATTCAAGTACGCCACCGAACCCGACCGCATCACCTCGCCGATGATCCGCGACGAATCCGGGGAGTTGATCGAAACGTCGTGGTCGGCTGCATTGGCGGCTGCGGCAACGGGATTGGCCGGGTCGGTCGGACGTGCCGCGGTACTCGTGGGCGGACGATCGACTCTCGAAGACTCCTACGCCTATGCCAAGTTCGCCCGAAAAGTTCTGGCCACCAACGACATCGACTTCCGCAATCGGGATCACAGCGCCGAGGAAGCAAGTTTCCTGGCCGGTCGTATCGCGGCGACCGGGTTGGGGGTCACCTACTCCGATCTCGAGAACGCCCCCGTGGTGCTGCTGGTCGGCTTCGAGCCCGAGGAAGAGTCACCCCTGGTGTTCCTGAGGCTGCGTAAGGCGCACCGCACGAGCGCAGTGGTGGTGGCATCGATCGCGCCGTTCTCCACCCGGGGCCTACGGAAGCTGGACGGCGTCCTGCTGCAGTCGGTTCCCGGCGAGGAGCCGGGCTGGCTCGATGCGTTGCACGTCGGCGATCGCGGCACCGAATCGATTGCACACCTCCTCCGGGAGCCCGGTGCGATCGTTCTCGTGGGCGAGCGGCTCGGCTGCGTTCCCGGTGGTCTGGCGGCGGCATCGAAACTGGCGGACGACACCGGCGCGAGTCTGGCCTGGATTCCTCGACGCGCCGGCGAACGCGGTGCGCTCGACGCAGGGGCGCTGCCGAACGTCCTGCCCGGCGGGCGTCCTGTTGCCGATGCGGCTGCGCGCGCCGAGGTGGCCGCGGTCTGGGGAGTGCCCGAGTTGCCGGCGGAGGTGGGCCGCGACACCGCAGCGATCCTGGCCGACACAGGACCGGATCGCGCTCTGGTCACGGCGGGAATCGATCTCGACGATCTGCCGGACCCCCGGGAGGCACTCGACGCATTGGACCGATCGGCGTTCGTGATGAGCCTCGAACTGCGCCACAGCGCGGTCACCGAGCGGGCCGACGTGGTGTTCCCAGTGGCACCGGTGGTCGACAAGTCGGGAACTTTCGTCGACTGGGAAGGCCGACCCCGTACGTTCGACACTGCACTCGGTGCAGGCGCGGTGATGCCGGATCAACGCATCCTCGACGCCATCGCCGCGCAGATGGGCGTCGAACTGGCCGTGCCCGACGCGGCAGCGGTACGCGCCGAGTTGGCTCGCCTCGGTGTGTGGAACGGCCCGCGCACCGCGGTGGCCCGGGTGGCACCCCGCGCGGACGTTCCGACCCTCGGTCCGGGACAGGCGATTCTGGCCACGTGGCGGATGCTCATCGATGCGGGACGAATGCAGGATGGGGAGGACAATCTCGCCGCGACCGGTCGCGCACCTACCGTTCGGCTGTCTGCGGCAACGGCCTCGGCGACCGGAGCCGAGACCGGCGATCTGGTGAGTGTTGCGACGGACCATGGCTCGATCACGTTGCCGCTGACGATCACCGATCTGCCCGACACCGTGGTGTGGATACCGATGAACTCGCCCGGTTCGACGGTGTATCGCTCGCTGGGTGTTCGGTCCGGCGCAGTGGTGAGTATCCGTCGCAGTTCTGCGGAACGACCCCAAGGTGGGCAGTCATGATCGTGGCCGCGCCGACCGATCTGTCGATGTTCGGCAACGACCCGTGGTGGTTGGTTGTCGGTAAAGCCCTGGCGGTCTTCGTCTTCCTGGTGTTGACGCCGCTGGTCGCGATCTACGCCGAACGCAAGATCATGGCGTGGATGCAGATGCGGGTGGGGCCCAACCGGGTGGGCCCGTGGGGTCTGTTGCAGTCGCTGATGGACGGGATCAAGCTGGCGTTGAAGGAGGGGATCACTCCGACCGGCGTCGACAAGCCGATTTACGTTCTGGCTCCGATCATTTCGGTGGTTCCTGCGTTCATGGCCTTCGCCGTGATTCCGTTCGGTCCCGAGGTGTCGGTGTTCGGTACGACGACGCCGCTGCAGATGACCGACCTGCCGGTGGGTGTTCTGTACATTCTCGCGGTCACGTCGGTGGGTGTGTACGGGATCGTGTTGGCGGGGTGGGCGTCGGGTTCGACCTATCCGCTGCTCGGTGCGCTGCGTTCGACGGCACAGGTGATTTCCTACGAGGTCGCGATGGGCCTGTCGTTCGCGGCGGTCTTCCTGTACGCCGGGACCATGTCGACTTCCGGAATCGTTGCTGCGCAACAGAACACCTGGTACGTGTTTCTGCTGCTGCCGTCGTTCCTGGTGTACGTGACGGCGATGGTCGGCGAAACCAACCGCGCTCCGTTCGATCTGCCCGAGGCGGAGGGTGAGCTGGTGGGCGGATTCCACACGGAGTACTCGTCTCTCCGTTTCGCCATGTTCATGCTCGCCGAGTACATCAACATGGTCACCGTGTCGGCACTCGCGACCACGCTGTTCCTCGGTGGCTGGCAGGCTCCGATTCCGTTGAGTCTGTGGAGCGGTGCCAATTCGGGGTGGTGGCCGGTGCTGTGGTTCACCCTCAAGGTCTGGGTGTTCCTGTTCGTGTTCATCTGGCTGCGTTCGACGCTGCCGAGGCTGCGCTACGACCAGTTCATGAACTTCGGCTGGAAGATTCTCATTCCGGTTGCCCTGATCTGGGTCATGGTGATCGCGACGGTGCGGGTACTCGGGGCCGATCGGTACGACGTACCAGTGGTCACGTTCGGCGTGTCGATGATCTTCGCGGTGGCCGTGCTGGGTGCGTTGCTGCTGATGGTGCGCAGGCGTGCACGAGAACGGAACGTGCCGCCTCCTGTACCCGTCGCCGAGTTCGATGCTGTGGCAGGCGGATTCCCGATACCTCCCATTCCCACGCAGGGCTCGACTTTTCCGAGCCGGCACGCCGGTGTGCGCTCACCCGCCGCCAGGTCACCGAAGGAGAACGCCGATGCCTGAATTTCTCGGTCCCATAGCCGGTTTCGGGGTCACCTTCGCGACGATGTTCAAGAAGGCCGAGACGGAGTTGTATCCGGAAGAGAAGAAGCCGACAGAGGTTCGCTACCACGGTCGTCATCAGCTCAATCGGTACGCCGACGGTCTCGAGAAGTGCATCGGCTGCGAGCTTTGCGCGTGGGCCTGCCCGGCCGACGCCATCTACGTCGAAGGGGCCGACAACACCGAGACCGAGAGGTTCTCTCCGGGTGAGCGCTACGGCGGGGTCTATCAGATCAATTACCTGCGGTGCATCGGGTGTGGATTGTGTGTGGAGGCCTGCCCGACCAGGGCTCTCACGATGACCAACGAGTACGAACTCGCCGGTGACAACCGAGCCGATCTGATCTACGAGAAGGACTCCCTGCTGGCTCCGCTCGAGCCGGACATGGTGGCCCCGCCGCACGCGATGGCTCCGGGCCGTTCGGCGGAGGACTACTACCGCGGCATCGTCACCGGCGATGAGAAAACAAACGAAACCGAGGGCGGTCCGGTTCGATGACTGCCATCGCTCAGCTCGCCCTCGAGGCCACGTCCACCGGTGAGGCAGTGCAGTTCTGGACCCTCGGCGTCGTAGCCGTCATCGGTGCACTCGGCGTGGTGGTGAGTACCAAAGCCGTCTACTCGGCATTGTTCCTCGCTGCAACGATGGTGGTGCTGGCGACCTTCTACATGGCGCAGGGGGCGTTGTTCCTCGGTGTCGTGCAGATCGTCGTCTACACCGGTGCGGTCATGATGCTGTTCCTGTTCGTGCTGATGCTCGTCGGAGTCGACACCTCGGAGTCGCTGACCGAAACCCTGCGCGGGCACCGCATCGCGGCCGTCGTCATCGGAATCGGTTTCGGGCTGTTGATCATCGGGGTGCTGCTGCGCGATTCGGTCCGGAGCGGTCGGCTCGACTTCGCCGGTCTCGACGCCGTCAACTCCACCGGAAACGTCGAGGGCCTGGCCGAGCTGATCTTCGTCGAGTACGTGTGGGCGTTCGAGTTGACCGGGGCACTGCTGATCACTGCCACCATCGGGGCGATGATTCTGGCGCACCGGGAAGCTCTGGGGCCGGTCAAGGGTCAGCGAGAAATGGCCCGGGATCGATTCCGCGATGGTTCGAGGGTGACACCGTTGCCGAGTCCGGGGGTGTACGCCCGCCACAACGGGGTGGATCGCCGCGCTCTGTTGCCCGACGGAACCGAATCCGAGTCCTCCGTCAATGCCATGTTTGCGGATCCTCGGATCGAGCGTGACGAGCGATGAATCCGGAGAACTATCTCTACCTGTCCGTTCTGCTGTTCACGATCGGCGCGGCAGGCGTGATAGTCAGGCGCAACGCCATCATCGTGTTCATGTGTATCGAATTGATGCTCAACGCAGTCAATCTCGCGTTCGTGACGTTCTCCCGCATGCACGGCAATCTCGACGGGCAGTTGTTCGCGTTCTTCACCATGGTGGTCGGCGCTGTCGCGGTGGTGGTGGGCCTGGCCATCATCATGGCCATCTTCCGTTCTCGGCGTTCTATCTCCATGGACGAGAATTCACTGATGAAGAACTGACGGGGGAACAACGATGTCGATCCTGTGGCTTCTTCCGGCTCTGCCGGCGTTCGGTGCGGCGTTCCTGTTGCTCGGTGGCCGGCGCTGCAACTCCTGGGGGCATCTGGTCGCGACGGCGGCAGCGGTGTCGTCGTTCGTGGTGGCCGCGGTGGTGTTCGCCTCGATGCTCGGGCGTGACGAGTCGAACAGGATGCTCACCCAGACCCTGTTTCGGTGGGTTCCGGTCGACGAACTGCAGGTCGACTTCGGCTTGCGCGCAGATCAACTGTCGATCTGTTTCGTCCTGCTGATCACCGGAGTCGGGTCGCTCATTCACGTGTACTCGATCGGCTACATGAGCCACGACGCCGAGCGGCGGCGCTTCTTCGCGTACCTCAACCTGTTTCTCGCCGCCATGCTGCTGCTTGTTCTGGCCGACAACTTCCTGGGCCTCTACCTGGGGTGGGAGGGAGTCGGTCTGGCGTCGTATCTGCTGATCGGCTTCTGGCAGCACAAGCCGTCGGCTGCATCGGCTGCCCGAAAAGCGTTCGTGGTCAACCGAGTCGGTGACATCGGCCTGGCCGTTGCGCTGATGATCATGTTCGTGAACTTCGGCTCCGTGCAGTACGACGACGTGTTCGCCGGAATCGGCGAGGCGAGCGAGTCGGTGGCGACCGCCATGGCGCTGATGTTGCTGTTGGCGGCGTGTGGAAAGTCTGCGCAGGTGCCGCTGCAGTCGTGGCTCGGGGACGCCATGGAGGGCCCGACACCGGTGTCGGCATTGATTCACGCGGCCACGATGGTCACGGCCGGGGTGTATCTCATCGTGCGCTCCGGACCGGTGTTCGAGGCGTCGCCCACCGCCCGCGCGGCCACCGTCACCGTCGGTGCGGTCACCTTGCTGTTCGGTGCCGTCATCGGTTGTGCGAAGGACGACATCAAGAAGGCGCTCGCGGCGTCGACGATGAGTCAGATCGGGTACATGGTGCTCGCGGCCGGGCTCGGCCCCTCCGGTTACGCCTACGCCATCGTGCTGTTGATCTCGCACGGCTTCTTCAAAGCGGGCTTGTTCCTGGGCGCGGGCTCGGTGATGCACGCGATGAACGACGAGACCGACATGCGACGGTTCGGTGGACTCCGCGCCGCGATGCCGATCACGTTCGTCACGTTCGGCCTCGGCTATCTCGCGATCATCGGACTGCCGCCGTTCTCCGGCTTCTTCGCCAAGGATCCGATCATCGAGGTTGCATTCGCCGCCGAGGGAGTGGCAGGTCCGATTCTCGGCTGCGTGACATTGCTCGGTGCAGGGCTGACGGCCTTCTACATGACTCGGGTGATGCTGTTGACGTTCTTCGGTCCGAAACGCTGGTCTGCGCAGGCACATCCGCACGAGGCGACGGCGACGATGACCGTCCCTATGATCGTGTTGGCCGTCGGCTCGGTGGCGTCGGGAGCCTTCCTCGCGGTGGGTGGGCGCCTCGAGGCATGGCTGGAACCGGTGGTGGGATCGGAACACGAGGAGCACGCGATTCCGGCCTGGTTGGTCACCGTCGCGGTCCTGGTGGTCGTGCTGGTGGGTGCGAGCATCGCGTACCGCAAGTACATCGCGAACGAGGTTCCGCCGACACCACCCGAGGATGTCTCGCCCCTGACCCGAGCTGCACGTGCCGATCTCTACGGAGATGCCGTCAACGAGGCGGCATTCATGCGGCCAGGGCAGACACTCACGCGCGCACTGGTGCACGCAGACAACGGTATCGACGCCGTCGTGGACGGGGTGGGGAGCTCGATCGGTGGCGCATCGACGCGGTCCGGGCGGCTGCAGACGGGCTATGTGCGGTCGTATGCGTTGGCGATGTTCGCGGGAGCCGTTCTCGTGGTACTGATGGTGGTGGCTCTGTGACGACTCCCTGGTTGACCGTCCTGTGGGTGCTCCCGATGCTCGGTGCGATCGTCGTCGCCCTGGTGCCCGCCGCTCGCCCGACCGTCGCGCGCAGTGTCGCAGTGGGTTTCGCTGCCGGAACACTGGCCGTGTCGGTCGCCCTGGCAGTGTCGTTCGACTCCGGTGGTGATCGGTACCAATTCGTCGAAGACCATTCGTGGATAGCGGCTTTCGGTGCGCGGTACACCCTCGGACTCGATGGAATCGGCCTGGTCCTGGTGTTGCTCACCACCGTTCTCACGCCCTTGCTGCTCGTCGCGGGCTGGTACGACGGCAGTCGCGTCGCGAATTACGGCTCCCGTCGGGTGTCGCACACGTACATGGCGTTGATCCTTGTGGTCGAGTCGATGGTGCTCGTGTCGTTCCTCGCGTTGGACGTGTTGTTGTTCTACATCTTCTTCGAGGCGATGCTGATTCCGATGTACTTCCTCATCGGTGGTTTCGGGGGAGTGCATCGAACGCGCGCCGCGGTGAAGTTCCTGTTGTACAACCTGTTCGGCGGTCTGATCATGTTGGCTGCCGTCATCGGCCTGTACGTGGTGACCGCGCGACCCGACGGGCCTTTCGACGGCGGGACATTCGATCTGCGCGTGATCGCCGACGCGGCGGCATCGGGCGGACTCGGTGTGGATCCGATGGTTCTGAACGCACTGTTCCTCGGCTTCATGTTCGCGTTCGCTATCAAGGCACCGTTGTGGCCGTTCCACTCGTGGCTACCCGACGCCGCAGTGCAGTCCACGCCCGCGACTGCGGTGCTGATGATGTCGGTGGTGGACAAGGTCGGCACGTTCGCGATGCTGCGGTTCTGTCTCGAGCTCTTTCCCGGCTCGTCGCAGACGTTCGCGCCGTGGATCATCACTCTCGCGGTCATCGGCATCGTCTACGGCGCGATACTGGCGATCGGCCAGACCGACATGATGAGACTGATTGCCTACACGTCGATTTCACACTTCGGATTCATCATCCTCGGGATCTTCGCCATGACCGGTCAGAGTCAGGCCGGTGCCACGCTGTACATGGTCAACCATGGAATCTCCACGGCCGCACTGTTCTTGATCGCAGGCTTCCTCGTGTCGCGTCGAGGATCACGAGCGATCGCCGACTACGGCGGTGTGCAGAAGGTGGCACCGGTGCTCGCCGGAACGTTCCTGATCTCGGGACTCGCCACGCTCTCGCTACCCGGCCTCGCCCCGTTCGTGAGCGAATTCCTCGTGCTGATCGGCACGTTCGGTCGATACGGAGTCGCCGCGATAGTGGCCGCCGGAGCCCTCGTGCTGTCGGCGATCTACATACTGTGGCTCTACCAACGCGTCATGACCGGGCCGGTCCGGGAGGGCAACGAGACGGTGCCCGATCTCGTTCGCCGCGAACTGGCCGTGGTGGTGCCGTTGATCGCGTTGCTGATCGTGCTCGGTGTGTATCCGAAACCTGCGCTCGATGTCATCAGCCCGGCAGTGCAATCCACGATCGTCGACAGTTCAGGAGGTCAGCGATGACCACACCCGAGGTGCAGTACGGTCTGCTGGCACCGATGCTGATCGTGTTCTCGGTCGCAGTTCTCGGTGTTCTCGTCGAGGCGTTCGTGCCGCTGCGGGCCCGTCGGATCACGCATCTGGGTCTCGCTCTCGCGGGACTGGTGGCGGCGCTGGCGGCCATCCTGGGTCTGGCAGGCACCGAGGCGTCGGCGATGTCCGGCGCGGTCGCGATCGACGGTCCGACGCTGTTTCTGCAGGGAACCATTGTGCTGGTGTCGATTCCGGCGATCGCGCTGTTGGCGGAGCGCACCGTTGCAGTCACCGGGGCCGGTGCCGAGCGTCGCATCGATTCGTTCACCCCGCAGGCATCGACCACTCCGGGCAGCGTGGCGGAGAAGGAGGCCATCGACGCAGGCGTCGCCCAGACCGAGGTGTTTCCTCTGGCGATGTTCGCGATCGGCGGCATGTTGCTGTTTCCGGCGTCCACGGATCTGTTGACGATGTTCGTGGCGCTGGAGGTGTTGTCGTTGCCGCTGTATCTGCTCTGCGGACTGGCCCGACGACGTCGGTTGCTCTCGCAGGAAGCTGCCCTCAAATACTTTCTGCTGGGCGCGTTCTCGTCCGCATTCTTTCTGTTCGGGGTTGCCTTCCTGTACGGGTACGCCGGAACCGTTCGGTTGGACGGCATCGCCGACGCGATCGCGGAGGACGGTCAGGGCAGATCGCTCGCGCTGATCGGAACCGCCCTGCTCGCGGTGGGTCTGTTGTTCAAGGTCGGTGCTGTGCCGTTCCATTCGTGGATTCCCGACGTCTACCAGGGTGCCCCCACTCCGGTGACAGCTCTGATGGCCACGGTGACCAAGGTCGCGGCGTTCGGTGCGATTCTTCGCATCTTCGGGGTGGCGCTTCCCGGTCTCGAATCGAGTTGGCGGCCGATGCTGTGGGTCGTGGCCATCGCGACCATGGTGCTGGGTTCCGTTGTCGCGGTGACGCAGACCGATGTCAAACGGATGCTGGCGTACTCGTCCGTCGCGCACACCGGATTCATCCTCACCGGAGTGACGGCACTGGGTGATTCGGGTGATGTGGGTGATTCCGGTGTGTCGGCCACGATGTTCTATCTGCTGGCCTATGCCTTCAGCACTCTCGGAGGGTTCGCGATCATCGGGTTGGCGCGCGACGAACGCGGTGAAGTGAGCGATCTGGAACGGTGGGCCGGAATCGGCCGTCGCTCACCGCTGGTCGCGGCAGTGTTCGGGTTGTTCCTGCTCTCGTTCGCCGGCATTCCACTCACCAGTGGGTTCATCGGCAAGTTCGCGGTGTTCAGCGCTGCCTCGGGCGCTGGGGGAGCGGCACTGGTCGTGGTCGGAGTGGTGTGCAGCGCGATTGCAGCGTTCTTCTACGTGCGGGTGATCGTGCTGATGTTCTTCACCGATCCAGGAGAGCGGACCGCCACGATCGTGCGGCCGACGGCGTCGGTGTCGTGCGCGATCGGGGTCTTGGTGGTGGTCACCGTGGCCCTCGGAGTCTTCCCGCAGCCCGTTCTCGACCTGGCTGCGCGTGCCGGGAACTTCCTGTAACCGTCGAGCTGTTACTGCGCAGACTTCATTCGCTGCTTCCACGTGTGCGAGCCGGTACCGACCGGGAGTCCACCGATGGCTCCCGCGAGTCCGAACGTAGGCATGTTGACGTAGATCGCCTCACTGTTCTGTGCTGTCGCGGTATAGGTTTCGTGCCACACTCCGACGTGGCGGGTTGCGGCTACCGATCGATTGAAGGCGCGCCAGGCGGGTGCATGTGGTGCGTCGGGGTCGGAGGCGAACCGGGTGAGGTCCTCGGCGTTGCGCCAATAACTGACCAGCATGGTGGTGCGTCCCAACCACGAGTGGTAGCCGAGCAGCCCGGATGCGGGATCCCGCTCGAGATGGCCGAGCATCCGCGGCATCGCCCGCACCGCAGGTAACCAGGAGCGAACGGCAAGGGGATTGTTGATGCGCATTCCGATGAGGAAGACCGTGACGGTGTCTCGTTCGGATTCGACCGTGGTGCGGCCGTCGATGATGGTTGGCATGACTTGTTCCCGTCCGTTCGAGGATCGAAGCGTTTTGTGACACTGTTATAAAACACCGTTGTGGTAGGTTTCGCAAGTGGCGAGACCAAGAATTCACGACGCCGAGTTGCGGACTCGGCTACTCGAGGCCGCGGCGGAAACCGTTGCGCAGCAGGGCGTCGACTCGTTGTCACTACGTAAACTCGCGGCTGCGCAGAGCACCTCGACCACCGCCATCTACTCACTGTTCGGGGGGCGCGCCGAGCTGCTCGTGGCACTGTTCGCCACGTCGTTCTCGAGCTTCGGGGACGCTCAGCGCGAGGTTCCGGTCACCGGCGATCCCGAGGTCGATCTGCGTGCACTGGCTATCGCGTACCGAGACTGGGCGCTACGCAATCCGCATCTGTACGCGGTGATGTTCGGCGGAGTGCTCGGTTCGATCGATGTATCCGACGAGGCGCAACTCGCATCCGCGGCGATGGACCCGCTTCGGGCGGCGGTGGCACGCGCCGTTGCGGACGGCATCATGGCCGGGGCGCCGGTCGAGTTGATCAGCCACTCGTTCTGGGCGATCGTGCACGGTCTGGTGTCGTTGGAACTGGCGATGCCGACGAACTCCGACGACGAGACCCGTCGTGCGATGTTCGAAGCCGGAACGGAGTCGGTGCTGCGAGGGTGGACGCGTCAGTAGGTGCGCGGGATCCCGAGGATCTTGGTGGCATCGACGGTCATGCCCAACCGTGCCGTCGGAGCGAGTGCAGGCAGATCCGGAAGATCGTCGGGAGTTGCTGTTGCAGCGCCGATCACGTCACCGCCCGCGATCTCGAAGTCGGAGATTGCTCGTCGAAGATGACTGGGGGTCGTCGCCAGCACGAGATCGTCGACGCCGATCTCGGCGGCCAGTGTGGTAGCGCGCTGTGCGTTCTGCACCGTCGAATTCGCGGTCGATTCGATGTGAATGCGGTCGGCCGCGATGCCTTCCTCGACGAGCCATCGCTGCATCGCCTCGGCCTCGGTGACGCCGCTATGCGGATTTCCGCCGGTGACGATGATGGGGGAATCGGGGGAGCGCTCCGCCGCGGCGACGGCCGAGCGGAGACGCTCCACCAACTCCGGGGTCGTGCTGCCGTCGCCGTTCAGGCCCACACCGAGTACCACGATCGCGGTGCGGGGTCCGTTGGTGATCGGGTCGAAGTCGATTGTCTCCGTAGCGGCTTCGTCGATGACGGCGATGGCCCGGTCGACTGCATCGGCGAGGGTGGGAGACAGCGTGTGCAGACGAGCCGAGTGTTGCGCACGCGCATCGGTGTCGGCGGTCGAGTTGGCATAGAACGTCTGCAGCGCTGCCACGTTGGCGTCGTCCGGGGCGACGAGTGCGAGTGCGTCGAGGGCAGCGAAACCGTCGTCGTAGCGGCCCTTCACCAAGGCGTCCTGCGCGCTGTTGTACTGATCTGCGTCGGCCGAGCGGACCGACTCGGCGGCGGTTGCCGGGGCCGACGCCTCGGGATCGGCCACTGCCGTGAACGAGCCGAAACCGACGGCGAGGGCAGCGGCACAGGACACGACGGCAACGCGAACGGTCGGGTGTCCTCGGCCTTGTCGCACTGCTGACGTCCTTCCGAACGGTGACGGGTTTCCGCCACCCTAGCTCAGTTCGGTGCCTGTGTGACTTGAGCGAGCAGAGTTGTTCGAGTTACATGAATGTACTTCTGAGCAGGGATTGTCCTGCCCTCACATCGTGACAGGGGCGCGTCCGCGATCGGCGGGTTCGATGGTCACCTCGGCATCGGGAAGGAACACCCGTTCGGTCGTCGTGGTTCCGTCGACGCCGTCGGTCACCGTCACCGCCACGCTCTCGGCAACCTGGCCTGCGCTCTCGATGAACCCGGTCGCGACACCCTCCTCTATGAGCAGATGATCACCCACCAGGAGAAGAAGTTCGTCCGCCGTCACCGTTCGTCTGCCGCCCACATCTTCGATAGTCATGAATCCCAGCGTAATGCGCTGCGCTGCACTGTGCTGTTGCATGTCCGACACAGTGCCGTCGCATGTTCGACAATCGCAGCAGGAAAAGGGGCGGAGGCCAATGCCTCTCGGCGGGGAGGACGGTATGTTCGCGCATCGGTCCGCGGGAAGACGAGGTTCACGAACGGATCGACGGGACCGCCGGGCGCTGAGGGCATAGCGTAGACACACGACACGACCCCCCATACGGAAGAAGGTGTTTCGGTGACCGACTCCGATGCAGGATTCGACCCGACCGCGCTGCGGCCCTCGTTGTACGTCGACGGGCAGTGGCAGGGATCCGGTGACGGCGGAACCCGAGACATCGTGAACCCCGCGGACGGCAGCACGGTCGCCGTCGTGGACGAGGCAACTCCGGACGCCGCTCTGCGCGCGGTGGCCTCGGCGCGGGCGGCGTTCGACGACGGGCCGTGGCGGTCGGTGACGGTGGGTGAGCGCAGCAATCTGTTGAATCGCATCGCAGATCTGCTCCAGAGAGACAAGGCCGAGCTCGCGCGTATCGAGACTCTCGATACCGGAAAGACGTTCGGCGAGAGTGAAATCGACATAGACGACGTGACGTCGGTCTTCCGCTTCTACGCCGATCTCGCAGTGGTCGAGGCCGATCGTCTGATCGACGTGGACCGACCCGAAATCATCAGCCGAGTGGTGCACGAACCGATCGGCGTCTGCGTCATGATCGCGCCGTGGAACTATCCGCTGCTGCAGATCTCGTGGAAGATCGCCCCGGCGTTGGCGGCCGGCTGCACGATGGTGCTCAAGCCGAGCGAGGTGACTCCGCTCAGCACCATCGCGTTCACCAAGTTGGTGGAAGAAGCCGGAGTGCCGGCCGGTGTGGTCAACCTGCTGCAGGGCAGCGGCGCGGTTCTCGGGGACGCGCTCACCAGGAACCGCGACGTCGACTTCATTTCCTTCACCGGTGGGCTGGCGACAGGTAGGCACATCTTGGCCGCGGCGGCCGAGAACGTCACCAAGGTGGCCGTCGAGCTCGGTGGCAAGAATCCACATATCGTGTTCGCCGACGCGGTGGCCGACGATCAGGCATTCGCCGACTCGGTCGACAACGTCCTGACCGGAGTCTTTCTGCATTCGGGTCAGGTGTGTTCGGCAGGCACCCGACTCATCATCGAAGAATCGGTCGCCGACCGTTTCGTTGCTGCCGTTGCCGAACGTGCGAAGACCATCGTGATCGGCCCGGGTATGGACCCGGCCAGCGAGACCGGACCGCTGGTGTCGCAGGCTCAGCGAGAGAAGATCGCAGCCTTCGTCGCGGGCGGAATCGAAGAGGGTGCGACGTTGGTCATCGGTGGCACCGAACCGGACAATCCGGAACTCGATGCCGGTAGCTACTTTCTGCCCACGATTTTCGACCATTGCGATCGGTCGATGAATATCGTGCAGGAGGAGACATTCGGGCCCATACTCACTGTGGAACGCTTCGACACCGAGGCCGAAGCACTCCTGCTGGGTAACGATACGAATTACGGTCTCGCCGCGGGAGTTCGGACATCCGACGCCGCGCGAGGCGAAAGAATGGTGCGTGGGCTTCGCCATGGAACGGTGTGGCTCAACGACTTCGGTGTCTACACCGCGGCCGCAGAATGGGGCGGTTTCAAGCAATCCGGCAACGGCCGTGAACTCGGTCCGTCCGGAATGTCCGAATATCAAGAGGCGAAGCATATTTGGCACAACACCTCGCCCACGGCGGCGGGGTGGTTCGGCACCCGATAACGAAAAGATCGGAAAGGCCAGGCGCATGGCACTACTGAACGACAGTTCGAGCGGAATGGACGACTTCGGCTACAAGGAGTCACTCGATCGAAGCCTCGGCAAATTCGCCAGCTTCGCTGCGGGCGTCAGCTACATCTCCATTCTCACCGGTACGTTCCAGCTGTTCTATTTCGGATTCGGTGCGGCCGGACCGGCGTATCTGTGGTCGTGGCCTGCAGTGTTCGTCGGTCAGCTATGCGTGGCACTGTGCTTCATGGAACTGGCCGCGAAGTATCCGGTAGCGGGTTCGGTGTACAACTGGGCGAAGTTGTTGGGCCGCAGAATCGTCGGATGGTCTGCGGGCTGGTTGATGCTGACGGCCTCGATCGTGACGCTGTCCGCCGTGGCGCTGGCATTGCAGCTGAATCTGCCCCGTATCTGGAGCGGATTCCAGATCATCGGTGACGGTTCCGGCGCCAGTGATTTCGCGGCCAACGCGGTGCTGCTCGGTGCGATCCTCATCGCCATCACCACGACGATCAATGCGCTCGGGGTCCGGCTGATGGCGATGATCAACAGCGCAGGAGTGTTCATCGAGCTCATCGCGGCCGTGTTGATCGCGATTCTGCTCGCGGCCAACATCAACCGCGGCCCCGAGGTGTTCTTCTCCACCAACGGCTACGGTGCCGGTGAGAGCGGCGGGTACCTCGGAGCCTTCCTGGTGGCGTCGTTGGCGTCGGGCTACGTGATGTACGGCTTCGACACTGCGAGCTCGCTCGGAGAGGAGACCGTCGAACCCCGGCGTACCGCGCCGAAGGCGATCCTGCGCGCCATCCTCGCGTCGTTCGTCATCGGTGGAGCCATCCTGGTGTTCGCCGTCATGGCCGCGCCCGATCTGGACGATCCGTCGCTCGGCAGCCCGGACGGTAGCTTGCAGTCCATCGTCGAAGCCGTGATGTGGGGCCCACTGGGCACCGTCTTCCTCATCTGCATCGTCATCGCGGTCTTCGTCTGCTCGCTGGCGGTGCACACCGCGGCGATCCGGCTCACGTTCGCCATGGCGCGAGACAATGCGTTGCCCTTCGGCGAGAGTCTGGCCAAGGTGAACCCGAAGACCCAGACCCCGGTGGTGCCCGCAGTGACCATCGGCGTGCTGGCCATCGTCATTCTCGTCGTCAACATCGGTCAGCCGCAGATCTTCACCGTCCTCACGTCGATCGCGATCATCATGATCTACCTCGCGTATCTGATGGTCACCGGGCCGCTGTTGGTCAAGCGAATCAAGGGTGAGTGGCCGCCGGAGGACCTGAAGCCCGGCGGGTACTTCACGATGGGCAGGTGGGGCCTGCCGGTGAACATCGCGGCAGTGGTGTGGGGCGCCGGGATGGCGATCAACCTCGCCTGGCCGCGCGAGGCCGTGTACGGAACCCCCTGGTACAACACGTTCGGTGCGTTCGTCTACATCGGCGGCATTCTGGGCGTCGGCCTGCTGTGGTACGCAGTCAAGGGACGCAAGCACATCGGCACTCTGAAATCACATGCCTCCACGGGCGACTAGAAGGAGCGTGCAGTGACAGACACCCAGTTCGATTACGTCGTCGCAGGTGGCGGGACGGCGGGGTGTGTCCTCGCTGCTCGGCTGAGCGAGGACCCCTCCGTCAGTGTCTGCCTCGTCGAAGCAGGGCCGACCGACGTCGGCGACAAGGCGATTCTCGAACTGGCCGAGTGGATGCACTTACTCGACTCCGGCTACGACTGGGACTATCCCGTCGAACCGCAGGAGCGCGGCAACAGCTTCATGCGGCACGCGCGGGCGAGAGTGCTCGGTGGCTGCTCCTCGCACAACTCCTGCATCGCCTTTCACCCGCCGGCGGAAACCCTCGACGATTGGGCGGCTGCGGGCGCGACGGGATGGGGCGCGTCGGACGTCCTTCCGCTCGTCGCGCGAGTCGAGAGCAACGACACCGGTCGCGGCCAGGACGGGCCGGTGCGTATTCGCGACGTGCCACCGAACGATCCGTGCGGTGCGGCAGTGCTCGAATCGGCCGCCGGGATAGGTCTTCCGACGGTCGCATTCAACCGCGGAACGCCGGTACTCAACGGTGCCGGCTGGTTCCAGATCAATGCGGGCGAAGACGGCTTGCGTATGTCGACCTCACACGCCTACCTGCATCCGATCATCGGCACGCGCCCCAACCTGGAGGTGCGAACGGACTGCTGGATCAGCGAGATTCTGATCGACGAATCGCTGACCGCGACCGGAGTGCGGTACCAACGCCCCGATCTCACCGGCTACGACACCGTCTCGGCGCGTCGCGAAGTGATCGTCACCGCCGGTGCCATCGACACGCCGAAGTTGTTGATGCTCTCCGGAATCGGACCGGCGGCACAGTTGCAGGAGATGGGGATCACCGTTCGGGTCGATTCACCCGGAGTGGGCGAGAACCTCGACGACCACGTCGAGGGGCTGGTGTTCTGGGAGGCGAGCAAGCCGATGGTCACCACGTCCTCGCAGTGGTGGGAGATCGGCGTGTTCGCGCAGACCGACGACTCGCTGAACTACCCGGACATCATGATGCATTACGGCAGCGTGCCGTTCGACATGAACACCCTTCGCTGGGGCTACCCGACCCCCGACAACGGTTTCTGTCTCACGCCCAACGTCACCCAGGGGCGCTCGCGGGGCACTGTTCGGTTGCGCAGCAGGGATTTTCGCGATCGGGCAAAGGTGGACCCGCGTTACTTCACCGACTCCGACGGCCACGACGACGCGGTGATGCTCGCCGGTCTGAAGCTGGCTCGTCGGATTGCCGCGGACGGTCCGCTCGCAGGCTGGATCGAACGAGAGCTTGCTCCCGGACCCGATGCTGTCACCGACGACGACCTGCTGGACTACGTGCACAAGACCCACAACACGGTCTATCACCCGGCAGGCACGGCGCGAATGGGATCGGTGGACGACACCATGGCCGTGCTGGATCCCGAGTTGCGCGTCAAGGGCATCGCGCACCTGCGCGTGGTCGACGCGTCGGCGATGCCGAAGCTGCCGTACGTCAATCCCAACATCACGGTGATGACCATGGCGGAGAAATGCGCCGACCTGATCCGTGGCGGATAGATCGGAGCTGGCCGAATTTCTCGGCGCGCATCCACCGTTTCAGGGCGCGTCACCGGCAGTCCTGGCCGAGCTGGCTGCCTCGGCCGTCGAACGCGAGTACGGCGGTGGGGCATGGGTTGTGGACCCTCCGCGGACCGACGTCTCGGCAGCTGCCGACACCGTATGGGTGGTGCGCACCGGGCGTGTGGTGATCACGCACCCGGATGCCACCTCTCCCACCGAGGTGCCGATCGACACCATCGGGCCCGGTGGTGTCTTCGGCTTCTCGGCTCTGCTCTCCGGCGGAACCGTCGAATTCCGTGCGCGAGCAACGGAACCGAGCATCGTGATTCGATTGCCAGGCGAGCTGATTCGGCCGTTGTTCGCGACGCCGACCGGCCTGGCGTTCCTGGCCGACGCCGTCACCTCGGCCACCGCGCACCGCGGCGGGCCGGTCGAGGGGAGTGCGGGCCGCACCGTCGGTGAATTACTCTCGGCCCCAGCGGTGTTCACGCCCGTCGGCACCACCGTTCGAGATGCCGTCCGGCACA
>NZ_LVCU01000293.1:0-12391 GCF_001647185.1 Rhodococcus sp. EPR-147 | reverse complement strand
GGTCGCCGCCGGGATCGGCGTCGATACTCCGATCGAGAAGGTCATGACCTCGCCTGCCGAGACCGTGACGGCGGACCGGTTGGCCGGCACGGTGCTGATGGACATGCTCGAGCGAGGCCTGCGGCACATGCCGGTGGTGTCGACCCGCGGTGAGGTGCTCGGCGTCGTCGAGGATTCGGATCTGCATGCCGCGTCCACCCGACGTAGTTTCGTGGTTCGCCGAGCTGTGGCATCGGCCTCGACCGCCGCCGAGCTCGCCGACGCAGGCAGGCTCGTGCCCCGCCTGGTGGTGGATCTGTTCGAGGGCGGAACCGATGCGATGGCGGTCAGCGCGATCCTCTCCGTCGTGGTCGACAGCCTCGTCCGCCGGGCCGTCGAGATCGAATGGACCGCACGTCCGGACGTGCCGCGTGACCACTTCGCCTGGATCACTCTCGGCAGCGTGGCGCGTCGAGAAGCGATGCCCTCCTCGGACGTCGACAGTGCATTGACATGGGCGGATTCCACCGCAGATCCCGATGTGCGAGGGACATCGAACGCGGTGTCGTGGACCCGCGACGAGGCGTTGATGGACTTGGCCACCCGTGTGCACGTGAGCCTCGACGGTGCCGGATTGCCGTCGGACACCAACGGAGCGGTCGCGAGCTCGCCCCGATTCGCACGCTCGGCCGGTCAATGGGAAAGGGCCGCGGCCCATTGGCTCAGCAACCCGTTCGGCGAACGTGGCAATCCGGCGGAAGACTCCGGCCTCATCATGTCCTCATTGATGATCGACGGCAGAGTGGTGTGGGGCCCGAAAGAACTGCACACGGTGCCCGAGGCCTACCGGCGACTCCTGGTCGATCACCCCGACGCCCTGCGGTTGCAACTGCGGGACGCCCTCGCCGGACGGGCTCGGCTGCGATCGCTGCGAGACGTGTTGGCTCGGCGCGGCGGCACGTTCGACCTCAAGGCCCATGCCCTGACGCCCATCGTCAACCTCGCTCGGTGGGGTGGGCTGTCGGTCGGCATGGCATCGGCCTCGACGCCCGCGCGGCTCGCGGCGGCGTCGGGCAACGGCATGCTCTCCGAACGTGATGTCGCTGCACTGTCCGAGGTGTTCGAGCTGCTGCAGCGGCTCCGACTGTCGCATCAGATCGACCAGATCACGGCCGGCCACCGACCCGGTGACGTGCTGATCATGGCAGATCTGTCACCTCTGGAGCGGAGTCTGCTCACCGACGGCATCCGCGAGATCGCCGCGGTGCAACGACGCGTCGGGTATCTGGCGGCCAACGTCGGCGTGCATCGATGACCGGCAACGACCAGACTGTGTGCCGTGACCACCAATCCCGTGAGCGTTCCCATCCCGTCCACCGTCGAACACCATCGGTTGGCGGAATCGCCCGGGGTCAGTGGACCGTGGCGTCAGTGGGGCCCGTATCTGGCGGGGCGCCAGTGGGGCACGGTGCGTGAGGACTACTCGGAGGACGGCAATGCCTGGGCGTCGTTTCCGTTCGATCAGGCGCACAAGCGCGCCTACCGCTGGGGCGAGGACGGTATCGGCGGAATCTGCGACCGCTTCGGGTTCCTGAACTTCTCGTTCGCACTGTGGAATCGAAAGGACCCGATCCTCAAGGAACGCTTGTTCGGCCTCGCCAACGAGGAGGGCAATCACGGCGAGGACGTCAAGGAATACTTCTGGGCC
This sequence comes from Rhodococcus sp. EPR-147, assembly GCF_001647185.1. Classification (NCBI taxonomy): domain Bacteria; kingdom Bacillati; phylum Actinomycetota; class Actinomycetes; order Mycobacteriales; family Nocardiaceae; genus Rhodococcus; species Rhodococcus sp. EPR-147. The sequence goes on along the minus strand of NZ_LVCU01000293.1, from coordinate 10,704 downwards.
GTCGACGGAACACCGACGCACAGCTGGATGCAGTGGCTCTACCGCTATCCGCACGCGGAGTATCCGTACGCTCACCTGCGGGAAGAGAATGCTCGACGCGGACGTGACGACCGCGAATACGAGCTGGCCGACACCGGCATCCTCGACGAGAACAGATTCTTCGACGTCCAGGTCACGTACGCCAAGGCCTCACCCGACGACATCTGCATCACCATCTCGATCACCAACCACGGCCCCGAGGCGGCGTCGGTCGATCTACTGCCGCACCTGTGGCTGCGCAACACCTGGTCGTGGGGACGCGACGAGCGTGGCGGCACGCTGGCGCAGCTGAGCCCGCCGAATCTCTTGGCAGGTGGACTCGAAGCCATCGCCGTCGACCACGGATTCCTCGGTCGCTACTACCTCAGTGCCGAGGGAACACCGGCAGTTCTGTTCTGCGACAACGAAACCAATGCCGAGGCTCTGTGGGGGCAGGAGAACATCTCGGCGTACCCCAAGGACGGCATCGGCCGCCGAGTCGTCGACGGGGAGCTCGATGCGGTCAACCCCGAGCAGACCGGTACGAAGGCTGCGTTCTGGTACCGCTTCGACGACATCGCCCCCGGTGCAACGGAATCGGTTCGATTGCGGTTGTCGCCCAACCGGCCGGACGAGCAGACGTTCGGGGCCGGATTCGATGCCGTCCACGCCGACCGGCAGGCCGAGGCCGACGAGTTCTACGGTGCCGTGATCGGAGCCGACCTCACCGATGTCGACCGGCATGTTGCGCGGCGCGCCTACGCCGGTTTGCTGTGGACCAAACAGCTCTACCGATACGACGTGGAGGAGTGGATCGAGGGCGACAAGGTCGGCGCTCCGGCTCCGGACTCGAGGCAGGACCCGGGTGGGCGCAATGCGCACTGGCGTCACCTGGCGTTGGCCGATGTGATCTCGATGCCCGACGAGTGGGAGTACCCGTGGTTCGCGGCCTGGGACCTGGCTTTCCACGCGATTCCGTTGGCGCACGTGGACGCCGATTTCGCCAAGGAACAGTTGGTGCTCATGTGCCGGGAATGGGCCATGCACCCCAACGGCCAACTGCCCGCGTACGAGTGGGAGTTCGGTGACGTCAACCCACCCGTGCACGCGTGGGCGGCATGGCACGTCTATCGCATCGACGGCTACCGCGATCGCGAATTCCTGGTGCGGGTGTTCACCAAGCTGCTGCTCAACTTCGCCTGGTGGGTCAACCGCAAGGACTCCGAGGGCTCGAACATCTTCGAGGGTGGATTCCTCGGCATGGACAACATCGGACTGTTCAATCGATCTGCCCCACTGCCACCCGGATTTCGGCTCGAACAGTCGGACGCGACGAGTTGGATGGCGTTCTACTGCCAGCAGATGTTCAAGATCGCGCTGGAACTCGCGCGACACGACAGCGCCTGGGACGACGTCGCGACCAAGTTCTTCTCACACTTCCTCTCGATCGCCAAGGCAGTGAACTCCTTCGGATCGCAGCACATTTCGCTGTGGCACGAGGAGGACGGGTTCTTCTACGACGTCCTGGTTCAGCCCGAGGGCGATGCGGTACCGATGCGCGTGCGGTCCATGGTTGGACTGCTGCCCATCCTCGGTGCCACCTAGATCCCGCCGTGGGTCGAGGAGGAATGTCCCGATCTCACCGCTCGCCTGCGCTGGATTCAACGCAGGCGACCGGAGATGGTCAGCCCGCTGCTGGCTCGGCGTGAGGGCGGCGAGGTGCGCATGCTGCTGACACTCGTCCAACCCGAACGGCTCAAGCGCATCCTGGCTCGCATGTTCGACTCCGAAGAGTTTCTGTCGCACTTCGGGATTCGTTCGCTCTCGGCCTCCTACCGCGAACCGGTCACGTTCGACGTGGACGGCCGGAGCCTGTCCATCGAATACGAGCCGGGGGAGTCGCGCACCGGAATGTTCGGTGGCAACTCCAACTGGCGCGGTCCGGTGTGGTTCCCGGTGAACGTATTGCTGGCCGACAAGCTGCGCGCCTACGGCCGGTACTACGGCGACTCGTTCACCATCGAGATCCCCACCGGCTCGGGCAACCATCGCACCCTCACCGATGCCGCCGATCTCATCGACAACGGTCTCGCCGGGCTGTTCCGACCGGTGGACGGCAAGAGACCCGCCGACGGCGAGCGCATCGAATCCAGCCTCGACCCGCTGTGGAGCGTGCACCCCAGCTTCAACGAGTACTTCGACGGAGACACCGGCGAGGGACTCGGGGCCACGCACCAAACCGGGTGGACGGCACTGGTTGCGCACCTGCTCAGGCCCCGTCTGCCACTCTGAGGGCCTGCGGCCCATGTGCATGGAAACTCGTAGCCCACTACGAAGTTCCACGCACATGCGGCGGAGCCGCATAGTCTGGCGGGATGAAGATTCGCGGCGCAGTACTCGAAGAAATCGGCCGATCTCGTCCCTTCGCGGACTCGCATCCCATCACCGTCTCCGACCTCGAGCTCGGTTCGCCGGGCGAGGGGGAGCTGCTGATCAGAATCGAAGCCGCGGGCCTGTGTCATTCGGATTTGGCGGTGGTCGACGGCAATCGAGTTCGTCCGGTGCCGATGTTGCTCGGCCACGAGGCCGCAGGCCGCGTCGAGGAGGTCGGCGCGGGCGTCGACGACATCGCGGTCGGCACCCGCGTCGTCATGACATTCCTGCCACGCTGCGGCGAATGCGCCGGGTGCGCCACCGACGGCCAGATGCCGTGCGTCACCGGCAGCGCGTCGAACAATGCCGGGACACTGCTCGGCGGAGGCATCAAGTTGCACCGTGACGGGGAAGAGGTCAAGCATCACCTCGGAGTTTCCGGATTCGCCACACACGCTGTGGTGAGCCGAAAGTCGGTGGTTCCGGTCGAGGACGACATCCCCGCCGATATCGCAGCAGTCCTCGGTTGTGCGGTACTGACCGGTGGCGGCGCGGTGCTCAACGCCGGCACTCCGAAGCCCGGACAGTCGGTGATGGTGGTTGGCCTCGGCGGAGTCGGTATGGCAGCGGTTCTGACGGCCGTATCGGTGGGTGCCGGTGAGGTGATCGGAGTCGACGGGGTGCCGGACAAGCTGTCCACCGCAACCGATCTGGGCGCAACGCAGGTGTATTCGCCGGCCGAGCTCGCCGAGAAGGGAATCAAGGCCGATATCGTCATCGAGGCGGCAGGCAACGCGCGAGCATTCGAAACTGCAGTCGCTGCAACGGCTCCCGGCGGCAAGACCATCACCGTCGGTCTCCCCGCACCCGACGCCCGCTCGTCCATCTCACCGCTGGGCCTGGTGGCCGAAGCCCGCACGATCATCGGCAGCTACCTGGGCTCCGCCGTACCGGCTCGCGACATCCCGACCTACGCACAGATGTGGCGTGAGGGACGGCTTCCCGTCGAGAAGCTGATCTCGTCGAGAATCACGTTGGACGAGATCAACCGCGGCATGGACGAATTGGCCGACGGCAACGCGATCCGTCAGGTCATCGTCTTCGACTGAGCATCAGCGGTGGGCCGCCGTGGCGACCCACCGCCCGCGTTGCTTCGAGATCTCGATGGGATGGTCGAAGCACTCACTGATGTTGTCGGTGGTCAGTACTACGTCGACGGCTCCTTGTGTCTGTACTCTTCCGTCGCGGATGAGGAGGGCATGGGTGGTCGAGGTCGGGATTTCCTCGAGGTGATGAGTCACCAGAATGCTGGCCAGGGTCGGGTGTTCGGCCCGCAACGAGTCGAGTGCACTCAGAAGTTGTTCGCGGGCAGCGAGATCGAGCCCGGTGGCAGGCTCGTCGAGCAACAGCAGCGCCGGGTCGGGAAGTAGGGCGCGTGCGATGAGCGCTCGGCCTCGCTCGCCCTGCGAGAGCGTGTGCCACGACGCGTCGGTGCGATGGGCGACGCCGAGGGATTCGATCAGACGGTGAGCGCGGGCGATCTGGTGGTTGTCGGCCGACCATCTCGGGACCAGATCCGGAGTATTGGTCAGCCCGGTCAGCACCACCTGGAACAGCGTCAGCGGAGCCTCGATCTTCAACCGCGGGTCGACGTGGCCGATGTGCGTCCGCAATTCGCGCATGTCCACTCGCCCGAGGCGATGGCCCAGAACGTGCACTGCACCGTGCGTGGGATGGACGAGCGCGCCGAGCAAGCTGAGCAGGGTGGATTTGCCCGCGCCGTTGGCACCGAGCAACACCCAGTGCTGACCCTCCTCGACCCGCAGCGAGGCATCGCTGAGCAGGTATCGCCCGCCACGGACGAGATCGACTCGGTCGGCGAACAGGACGCTGGATGGCACCGGACGACCGTAGCTGCTGGGACGGATCGTGGAGAAGTAGGCTCTGAGGTCGGTAGAACCGACAAGACGACGAAACGAGTGTGGGTACGACGTGAGTGCAACGGCACCTGTTCGAGTAGGGGTACTGGGGTCACGCGGCAAGGTAGGGCAGGCCATCTGTGCCGCCGTCGAGGCAGCCGAGGATCTCGAGCTCGTGGCGACCGTCGACCAGGGCGATCCGCTGGCGAACTTCGTCGATGCGAACGCCCAGGTGGTCGTCGATTTCACGCACCCCGACGTGGTGATGGACAACCTGCAGTTCCTGATCGAGCAGGGTATCCATGCAGTGGTCGGCACCACCGGATTCGACGAACGGCGGCTCGAGCAGGTTCGCGAATGGCTGGCGGGATCGCCGCAGACGGGTGTACTGATCGCACCGAACTTCGCCATCGGCGCGGTGTTGTCGATGCGATTCGCGCAGCAGGCCGCCCGGTTCTTCGACTCGGTCGAGGTGATCGAACTGCACCACCCCAACAAGGCCGATGCGCCGTCGGGCACGGCGTACCGAACCGCCGCGCTGATTGCCGAGGCACGAGCGGCCGCAGGCACTCCGGCGAGCCCCGATGCGACGACGACCGAACTCGACGGCGCACGTGGTGCCGATGTGGACGGAGTGCGTGTGCACTCGATCCGGCTCGCGGGACTGGTTGCGCATCAAGAGGTTCTGCTCGGCACGCAGGGTGAGACACTGAGCATTCGGCACGATTCGCTCGATCGAACGTCGTTCGCGCCCGGTGTGCTGCTCGGAGTCCGCGAGATCGCGGGACGACCGGGGTTGACCGTCGGCCTCGATCCGCTGTTGGATCTGTGAGCTGATCGACGGTGAACAAAACGACGAAGGTGCTCGCCATCCTCGCGGTGATGGTGCTGATTCTCGGCTTCTACTTCTTTCTGCTCGGCCAGCGCGGTGTGACTCTGATCCAGAACGGTGGCGTGGCGAGCATCTCCTTGGGGATCGGGGTCCTGCTGCTGCCGATACTCGGGTTGTGGATCGTCTGGGCCACCCTCAAAGCCGGCTTCGACCACCAGCGGCTGGCCTCGCGCATTCACGAGGAGGGCCTCGAACTCGACGTCGCGGATCTTCCGCGCAGGCCGTCGGGTCGAATCGAACGTGATGCGGCGGATGAGTTGTTCCAACAGGTCAAGACCGAGTGGGAGAAGGATCCGGACAACTGGCGCAACTCCTACCGGCTGGCTCGCGCCTACGATTACGCCGGTGACCGTGGACGGGCCCGCGAGACGATGAAGCGGGCTGTGGCACTCGAACGGGACGAGAACTGACCTTCGATGCCGCGCACCCTGCTGGTCGTTCATCACACCCCGAGCCCGCTCACGCACGAGCTGCTCGAGGCAGTTCTCGACGGCGCTCACGACCCCGAGATCACCGGCGTGGACGTGCGCAGTGTGCCTGCTCTCGGCGCGACCGTTCCCGACGTACTCGGTGCCGACGGCTTTCTCTTCGGAACACCGGCGAATTTCGGATACATGAGCGGGGCTCTGAAACACTTCTTCGACACCGTGTACTACCCGTGTCTCGGTGCCGTTGCCGGAAAGCCCTACGCTGCTTGGGTTCACGGCAACGACGACACCGTGGGTGCCGGCCGGGCGATCGAGAAGATCGCGTCGGGCTGGGGTCTGGAGAAAGTGTTCGGCACCCTGCACGTCGCCGAGAGCGGCAAACCTGCACGTGAACGCTGCTACGAACTCGGCGGAACCGTTGCGGCGGGGTTGTCGATCTGAGGACTTCCTCGCGCGCTCCTTCGGTTGCTCGCACACCCGACCCGAGAACTACGACGTAGCCGACGCCCTGAGGTCCGTAGTGGGGCGCTACTGATTCAGTCGGAGTCGGCGGGGGAGTCCGGGCGCAGAATGTCGTCGGCCGGGATCGGCAGCGGAATCTCGAGCAGGCGCTCCGGCCAACTCGGATACGCGGGCCTGATCCACACTCGGTTGTCGTCGAGTTGCGTCATCAGCACCCGCCGCCACGGCCAGTCATCCTGCGGTGCACTCAGATCGGTCTCGGATTCGAGTGGCAGGGGTGCCTTGGTCCAGTGCGGAGCCGACAGCGATGCCAGACCGCGATCCTCGAGCTGGGCGATCGCAGTCTCGATCGGCACGCCGTGCGCAACGGTGATGCCGGCGGGATTGACGGCATCGACGGTGTAATCGTCGTCGTATTCGTCCTGTGCACTCGTGTCGTGGGCGACGGTCCACCCGATCACCTCACCGTCGGAGGCTCGTCTCACCGGCAATCTGCTGCGCCACCGCTCGATATCCACTGCCGCGAGGATACGCGGTAAGAAAAGTGAGTTTGGTGAAGAAACTATTGACAGTTGTGAGCGAGCAGGGCGGTACACGTGTTTGACTGCAGGAGATACTGCACGCTTGTACCGCTTTCTATCTCAAGGGATTTCGATGACCCTCCGCATTCTCGATCGCTCCGCCATCGTCGCGACACCCGAGTGGAGCCGCTGGTTGATACCTCCGGCCGCGCTGTCCATTCACCTCGCGATCGGATCCGCCTACGCCTGGAGCGTGTTCAAGAACGCCATCTCGCAGCCCGACGCACTCGGGCTCAGCGGCACCGTCACTGCCATTCCGTTCCAGCTCGCCATCGTGATGCTCGGCCTGTCCGCGGCGATCTTCGGAACCCGCGTCGAGAAGAACGGTCCGCGGTGGGCTATGGCCGTCTCCCTGGTCTTCTTCGTCTCGGGACTGTTGCTGTCCGCGCTCGGCATGGCCCTCGGACAGTTCTGGCTGGTGATCTTCGGCTACGGGTTCGTCGGCGGTATCGGCCTCGGAATCGGCTACATCTCACCGGTCTCGACGTTGATGAAGTGGTTCCCGGACCGGCCGGGCATGGCCACCGGTATCGCCATCATGGGCTTCGGCGGCGGCGCACTCATCGCGTCGCCCCTCACCAGCCAGCTGATGGTGAACTTCGGCGGTTTCACCGACGGGTCCATCGCCAAGACGTTCCTCACGCTCGGCGTCGGATACGCGGTGTTCATGGCACTGGGAGTCGTGCTGATCAGAGTGCCGGCCGAGGGATGGACCCCGGCCGGATGGACCCCGCCCGCGTCCTCGGCAATGATCTCGACGCACAACGTCTCGGCCGCGAACGCAGTGAAGACTCCCCAGTTCTGGCTGCTGTGGGTCGTCCTGTGCTTCAACGTCACTGCCGGAATCGGCATTCTCGAGCGCGGATCGGGCATTTATCAGGACTTCTTTCCCGACGCGACCTCGCCCGAATCTCTCGCCGCTGCGGCTGCCGGTTTCGTCGCGTTCCTCTCCCTGACCAACATGATCGGACGGTTCGTCTGGTCTTCGGTGTCCGACGTGGTGGGGCGTAAGAACATCTACCGGATGTACCTCGGTGTCGGCGCACTGCTGTACCTGTACATCGCGTTGTTCACCAACACCAACAAGATCCTGTTCATGGTCTCGGCCTTGCTCATTCTCTCGTTCTACGGCGCGGGATTCGCCACGGTTCCGGCCTATCTCAAGGACCTCTTCGGTACGTATCAGGTGGGCGCGATCCACGGACGACTCCTCACCGCGTGGTCGGTGGCCGGTGTCCTGGGGCCGCTGATCGTCAACGCCATCGCCGACGCCGGAGAACCCGGAACCACCGGCCGATACCTACCGGCGTTCTACGTGATGATCGGTCTGCTCGTGGTCGGCTTCCTTGCCAACGAGGCGATCAAGCCGGTCGCATCGAAGTATCACGAAGCCGATCCGGCGAAGGCCGCGACGACCACAGGAGCGAAGGCATGAGCGGCGGACGCAAGCAGGTCACGATGGCGGTCGCATGGGCGTGGGTTGCCGTGCCGTTCGCCTACGGACTGTACGAACTGATCCTCAAGGCGGCGAACCTGTTCAGCACGTGAGTCGACGTGTCGGTGGGCCGTGACAGGCTGGTCCGATGCAGGAGATGAGTGCCGCCGCCGCGCGTCGTACCGCCCTGGCCGCCCAAGGGCTGGCGTCGAGGCGGTCGCGTACTCGGCCGGCGAGCAAGGCCGCGGTTCACGCAGCCATCGACACCACCGGACTGTTGCAGATCGACTCCGTGTCGGTGGTGGTGCGGGCGCACTACGCACCGGTGTTCAGCCGCGTCGGTGCCTACGATCGCACTGTCGTCGACGACGCCGCATGGACCGACACCGCGCGTCGACCTCGTCGAATGGTGGAGTATTGGGCCCACGAGGCCGCATTGCTGCCCGTGGAGGACTGGCCGCTCATGCGATGGCGAATGGAGCTGTATCGACACGGGCGGTGGGGCGGAGCTGCTCACATCCTCAATCGTGAACCGACTCTCGTCGACGACGTCCTCGCGGTGATCGGCGACATCGGTGCGGCCAGCGCGGGTGAGATCGAGAAGCACCTCGAGCTGGACACCCCCGGTCGCAAAGGTCCCTGGTGGGATCGCAGTGATGTCAAGGTCGTCTGCGAACAGCTGTTCGCGGCCGGCGTGGTGACCGTGCCGACACGGACGGGATTCGTGCGCCGGTACGAGCTCAGCGAACGGGTGATCCCGGAGAACGTTCTGCACAGGCACGTCGACGAACCGGACGCGGTACGGCAACTGATCGAAAAGTCCTCTCGGGCACTGGGAATCGGTACCGAGCCGGATCTGAGGGACTACTACCGGCTCTCGCAGAAGCAGGCCAAGGCGGCGATCGGCGATCTCGTCGAGGACGGCGTGCTCGAAGCGGTGACCGTCCGAGGCTGGAACGCACCGGCATACCTGCACCGCGACGCCAGGACACCGCGAACGGCCACCGCCGCCGCACTGCTGTGCCCGTTCGATCCGATGATCTTCTTTCGGCCCCGGGTGCAGCGAATGTTCGACTTCCACTACCGAATCGAGATATACACCCCACAGCACAAGCGAGTCCACGGCTACTACGTGTTTCCCTTTCTGCTCGACGGGCATCTGGTGGCTCGCGTCGATCTCAAGGCAGTGCGAGCGCAGTCCGAACTGCACGTGATCGCGGCCTACGTCGAAGGCGACCGCAACGCCGGTGACATTGCGCCTCGACTACGAGACGTACTGCGGGAGATGGCGGATTGGCTCGAACTCGAACGCGTGGTGGTGGGGGACCGGGGAGACCTCGTCGCCGCACTGCGATGACGTCGGTCGGGGGTTCGATTCTGCCGAAGTGCAGGTCGGAAGAATCGGTGTCAATATTTCCAGTGTGACTTCGCGCCGGACAGACACCGCCCCCGAACTCCCACCCCAGGTCGTCGTCCTGTTCGGGGCGACAGGAGACCTGGCCAAGCGAAAACTGCTGTCCGGGATGATGCATCTGGCGCTGTCCGATCTCGCGCCGAACATCCGGGTCGTCGGCACATCTCTCGAAGAGATGTCGACCGACGAATTCCGCGCTCTCGCTCGCGAATCGATCAACACCCACTCGAGTCGCAAAGTCGGCGACGAGCAATGGAACCGTTTCGCCTCGCGACTGACCTACGTGTCGCAGCAGGCAGGACCGGCGGCGTTGGGGGAGGCCGTGGCCGAGGCCGAGATCGACCTCGGAGGAAGCGCCGAACGGCTGCACTACCTGTCTGTTCCGCCGAGAGCTGCTCTGGCAGTAGTGGATACGCTCGCATCGGCAGATCTGGTGAAGCGCTCCCGAATCATCATGGAGAAGCCGTTCGGCACCGACCTCGAGAGCGCGATCGCGCTGAACGCTCGGGTTCACGAAACGTTCGACGAGGATCAGGTCTTCCGGATCGATCACTTCCTCGGCAAGGAACCCGCTCAGAACATCCTGGCCTTCCGGTTCGCCAACGGGTTGTTCGAGCCGATCTGGAACCGCAACTTCATCGATCACGTCCAGATCGACATCCCGGAGAAGCTCGCACTGGACGGCCGAGCCGGATTCTACGAATCCACCGGCGCGTACAAGGACATGGTGGTCACGCACCTGTTCCAGGTGCTGGCATTCATGGCCATGGAACCGCCGACGGCGCTCGAACCCCGCGCCATCAGCGAGGAGAAGAACAAGGTCTTCGGATCCATGCTGCCCCTGGACCCGAAAAACGTTGTGCGAGGGCAATACTCGGGGTACCGATCAGAAGAGGGCGTAGCCCCCGACTCCGATACCGACACCTTCGTGGCTCTCAAGTGTGAAATCGACAATTGGCGCTGGGCCGGTGTGCCCTTCTATCTGCGCAGCGGTAAGCGACTCGCCGAAGGGCAGCGCATCATCTCGATCGCCTTCAGGGAACCACCGAAGAGCATGTTCCCGGCCGGCTCGGGCGTGGGAGCGCAAGGTCCCGACCATCTGACCTTCGACCTCGCGGACGCCTCGAAGGTCTCGCTGTCGTTCTACGGCAAGCGGCCCGGTCCCGGTATGCACCTCGACAA
>NZ_LVCU01000292.1:0-13883 GCF_001647185.1 Rhodococcus sp. EPR-147 | reverse complement strand
GCGACCACACCCTGTTCACCACGGCCGAGGGCATCGAGCGGCTGTGGCAGGTTTCCGAACCGCTGCTCGCCGATCCACCCCCGGTCCGGTCGTACGCACCGGGGTCGTGGGGGCCCAACGCAATTCATCAACTCATCGCCCCACACGCGTGGCGGTTGCCCTTCGAGCGGGAGTGGCGCGAGAAGAAGTAGGCCGATCAGTTGTTCCAGCCACGGTCCTTGCGCATCTGATCACGCAGTGCGCCCTGAACTGCCTGCGACAACCACGAATTGAGCGACACTCCGCTGTTGTTCGCGGCGTCCTCGGCCCGTTCCTTGATCTGCTCGACCAGTCGCAGCGTCACCCGTCGGACCTCACCGGACACGTCGTCCATGGTCGGGTAGTCCTCGGTGACGGGCTCTGCCGGATCGCCGTCGTGCAGACCGGGCAGCGGGCCGTCGCGTCGAACATCGGCGTGCGCCTGCGTACCGTCGAGGCGAACGGTGACCGTATGACCATTCAGGTCGTTCGATACCTCTGCCGCGAAGTCCGACAGTGCCGTGAGCAGCATCAATCTGGCCGACGCCTCCGCCGTCTTGCCGAGAGCTTCGGCCGTCTGGCGGGTGTGCTCGTCGCCCAGAGCGGCTGCCGCGAGTAGATCCGTGCGTAGCGACGCGGTGTACTTGTCCAGTTCCATGACGCCAGTGTGGCGTCATAGTTGACGTCGGTCAAGCGTGCCTGGTGACGTCATGTGGCGGCACCGTGACGCCATCGTTCGCCGGGCATCGGTGCCGCGTTTAGGGTTGTGCGGTGTCAGCAGAAAACGAAGGTAGAGCTGTGCCGCGGACGGTTGCACTGAAAGTGCAACTGGTCGCCCGAACCGAGTTCGTTCCGCCCGTCGACATTCCCTGGGAAACCGACGCGGACGGCGGGCAGGCATTGGTCGAGTTCGCCGGTCGTGCCTGCTACCAGAGCTGGTCCAAGCCCAATCCTCGGACCGCGACCAACGCGTCGTACCTGCGTCATCTGCTCGACGTCGGACACCTGTCGGTTCTCGAGCACGCGAGCGTGAGTTTCTACATCACCGGAATCTCGCGATCGTGCACACACGAACTGATCCGGCACCGGCACTTCTCCTACTCGCAACTCTCGCAGCGATTCGTTCCCGAACACGACGCCAACGTGGTTCTTCCACCGGCTGTCGAAGGCGATCCCGAGCTCGAGGCGCTGTTCGCGTCTGCGACCGAGGCGAGTCGGGCGGCCTACACCGAACTGCTCGGTGCGCTGGAGGGGAAACTGGAATCGGTCACCAACGCTGCTCTCCGGGGCAAACAGGCGCGGCAGGCGGCTCGGTCGGTGTTGCCGAACGCGACCGAGACACGCGTGGTGGTGAGCGGAAACTACCGCGCATGGCGGCATTTCGTGTCGATGCGTGCCTCCGAGCACGCGGACGTGGAGATTCGACGCGTTGCCGTCGAATGTCTGCGTAAGCTCGTGGGAGTGGCTCCCGACGTGTTCGGCGACTTCGAGATCTCGACGCTGCCGGACGGCACGGAAGTCGCCCGCAGCCCGTTCGTGACCGAGGTCTGAGTACGAGGTTCGGTTGCGGCGCAGACCGGGTATGGCTGCACGGTGTCGGCGGGGAGTCCCGCTGCGCGAGAGTGGGCAAAGCACCGGGTAATCTGCTGCCATGACCTACGGTGACGCCGCTCCTTCCGTTGCGCCTGTGTTCGGTACGGTGCTCACCGCGATGGTGACCCCGTTCACGGCGGACGGCAAGTTGGATATCGATGCGGGCGTTCGGCTGGCACATCATCTCGTCGAGCAGGGCAACGACGGACTGGTTCTGGCCGGCACGACGGGCGAGTCGCCGACCACCCCCGAGAACGAGAAGCTCGAACTGCTTCGCGCAGTGATCGCCGCGGTCGGTCATCGGGCGCGCATCATCGCCGGAGCCGGCAGCAACGACACCGCACACAGCGTCGAGCTGGCCCGTGACGCCGCCCGTGCAGGCGCACACGGTCTTCTGGTCGTCACCCCGTATTACTCCCGCCCGCCGCAGGCCGGTCTGTACGCGCACTTCACCGCGGTCGCGAACGCCACCGACCTGCCCGTGATGCTCTACGACATTCCGCCGCGGTCGGTCGTTCCCATCGAGACCGAGACGTTGCGTCGACTCGCCGAGCATCCACGGATCCTCGCGGTCAAGGACGCCAAGGGTGATCTGAACGCCGGTGCCGAACTGATCGCGTCGACCGGGTTGCAGTTCTACTCGGGCGACGACCCGCTGAACCTGCCCTGGCTCTCGGTCGGAGCAACAGGCTTCGTCAGCGTCATCGGCCACCTCGTTCCGGCTCGCCTCCGCGAGCTGCACACCGCCTTCATGATGGGCGACATCGCGCGTGCTCAGGCGATCAACGTCAGCCTCATCCCGGTCATTCGTTCGGTCGCGCGCCTCGGCGGCGTCAGCGCATCGAAGGCCGGCCTTCGCCTCATCGGAATCGATGTCGGCGAACCACGACTTCCCCAGGTGCCACCGAGCATCGACCACATCGAATTGCTCGCAGCAGAGCTGCGGGCGGCAGGAGTTCTTGTATGACACGACCGAACAGATCGCGCGGACGCGCAACCCGAAACGCCGGACCCCCCTCCGAGCGTCCGGCCCCGAAGCAGGGCCAACCGGCAGGGGCTCGGCAGGGGAAGCCGATGGTGCAGAACTCGGCGCGCACTCAGCGTCCCGACAAGCGTCGTGAATTCGACCCGACGGAGCGTCTCGGCACACCGCCGAAGGCCCCGTTCAAGGGCCTGCGAGTGGTCGCGCTCGGTGGCATCGGCGAAATCGGTCGCAACATGACGGTGTTCGAGCACCAGGACAAAATGCTGATCATCGACTGCGGCGTGCTCTTTCCCGAGGATCAGCAGCCGGGTGTCGACCTGATCCTGCCCGACTTCCGTCACATCGAGAATCGCATGGCCGACGTCGAGGCCGTGGTCCTGACGCACGGTCACGAGGACCACATCGGTGCTGTCCCGTTCCTGCTGCGCCTGCGTCCCGACCTACCCGTCGTCGGATCCAAGTTCACCCTCGCGCTCGTCGCGGCCAAGTGCCGTGAGCACCGATTGCGGCCGAACCTCGTCGAGGTCATCGAGGGCCAGCACACGCAGCACGGCCCTTTCGATTGCGAATACTTCGCGGTGAACCACTCCATTCCCGATGCACTCGCAATCGCCATCAGGACCGATGCCGGGCTGGTGCTGCACACCGGTGACATCAAGCTCGATCAGCTACCGCTCGACGGTCGCCTGACCGACCTGGCCGGCTTCTCCCGGCTCGGCGACGAGGGTGTCGACCTCTTTCTGGTCGACTCCACCAATGCCGAGGTGCCCGGATTCGTCACGCCGGAACGCGAGATCGGCGGAGTACTCGACACCGTCATCGGCAAGGCGAAGCAGCGCGTCATCGTCGCGTCGTTCGCCAGTCACGTGCACCGCATTCAGCAGGTCATCGACGTCGCCGAGCGGTACAACCGCCGCGTGGCATTCGTCGGCCGGTCGATGGTCCGCAACATGCAGATCGCTCAGGATCTCGGCTACCTGCGTGTGCCCGACGGTCTCGAGGTCAATGTCGACACTGCCGCAACGCTTCCCGACGACCGGTTGGTGCTGATCTCCACCGGTTCGCAGGGCGAGCCGTTGTCGGCGCTGTCCCGGATGGCTCGCGGCGAGCATCGACAGATCAACGTCAAGGCGAACGATCTCGTGGTGCTGGCGTCCTCACTCATTCCCGGCAACGAGAACTCGGTGTTCGCGGTGGTCAACGGCCTCGCCAAGCGGGGTGCGACCGTCGTGACGCAGCAGAATGCGAAGGTTCACGTCTCCGGCCATGCGTCGGCGGGTGAGCTGCTCTACCTCTACAACGCCGTTCGGCCCACCAATGCCATGCCGGTGCACGGCGAGTGGCGTCACCTGCGCGCCAACGCGGCGCTGGCCAAGGCGACGGGCGTACCCGAGGAGCGAGTGGTGCTGGCCGAGGACGGCGTGGTGGTCGACATGGTCGACGGTCTCGCCGAGATCGTCGGACAGGTGCCCGTGGGGCACGTCTACGTCGACGGCCTCTCTGTCGGTGACGTCGGCGATTCGACGCTGTCCGACCGACTGGTGCTGGGCGAGGGTGGTTTCATCGCGATCAGCGTCGCCGTCGATTCGGCCACCGGTCGTGCGGTGACCGCACCCGAGGTGTCCGGTCGCGGATTCTCCGACGATCCGGCTGCACTCAAGGAAGCCGGTCAACTCGTCGAGTCGGAGTTGCAGCGTCTGGCGTCCGACGGCGTGTCAGATACGCACCGCATCGCGCAGGCAGTGCGTCGTGTCGTCGGTCGGTGGGTGGCGGACAAGTATCGCCGCAAGCCGATGATCGTTCCGACGATCATCGCAGTCAAGCCGCAACCGCAGTCGAACTAGGCGCTCCCACAGCCGAACTGGACGCGATCGTCTAGACGAGCAGTCGCCAGAGTCCGATCAGACCGAGGACGACGATGGCACCGCGCAGGGCCGCCGGCGAGAGCCGGCGGCCGTAGCGCGCTCCGACGGCTCCACCGATCAGCGAGCCGACCGCGATCAGTCCCGCTGCCTGCCAGCTGATGTCGTCGAAGCGAAAAATCGTGTACGTCACCGCTGCAACGACGTTGACGACCAATGACAGAAGATTCTTGGCTGCGTTCATCCGCTGCATGGTCTCGGGGAGCAGCGCTCCCATCACCCCGATGAGCAGAATGCCCTGTGCGGCAGTGAAATAGCCGCCGTAGATGCCGACCAGCAGAGTGCCGCCGGTGACCAATGCCATCCGGGTACGGCTGATGTGGTTCGCGGCCTTGCCTGCGGCTTCCGATCGCCGTTTGGCCCAGGCCTGGATTCTCGGTTGTGCGACAACGAGAATCAACGCGCCGATGAGCAATACCGGAACCACTGCGGCGAACACGGTTTCGGGTAGATGGAGCAGCAGCCAGGCACCGCCGAGCGCGCCGAAGAACGAGGCAGGCAACTGCCACCGCAGTCGATGCCACTGCCCGCGCAGTTCGCGCCGATAACCCCACGTACCCGAGACGCTTCCCGCCACCAGGCCCACCGCATTGGACATGGTGGCGAGCACCGGGGGATAGCCGAATGCGACCAACGTCGGAAACGTGATCAGCGTCCCGGAACCGACGACGGCGTTGATGGCTCCGGCTCCGAGTCCGGCGAGCAGGATGACGAGAATTTCCGATACCGGCACTGTTGGGAGGCTACCGACGCCGCAGGTGCATCGAACATCGGGGAGTGTGGGGCGGCGAGATGCCGTCGGATCGCTCGGGACGTACCGTGGACCGCGTGAGCCTCGCCCAGGATGAACGTTCCCAACTGGTCCAGACCCTTCTCGACGTGGGTCCCGATGCGCCGACGCTGTGCGGTGAGTGGACCGCAGCCGATCTGGCGGCGCATCTCGTCGTCCGGGAACGACGCCTGGACGCCTCGCCCGGCATATTTCTCTCTCCGCTCGCGGGGTACACGGAGCGCGTCCAGCGATCCGTTGCGAACAAGCCGTTCACGACGGTGGTCGAGGACATACGGACGGGGCCGCCCATGTGATCACCGTTCGCGCTGCTGGACCCCCTGATCAATCTCGGTGAGATGTTCGTTCATCACGAGGATCTGCGCCGGGCAGGCGAGAGCTGGACTCGGCGAGTGTTGCCGGCCGCGGTGGAGACGCGCCTGTGGCCGCAGGTTCGTTTGATAGGCCGGGCCGGACACCGTTCTGCGCCGATTCCGGTGCACGTCCGCACCCCGGACGGCCGCACGGCCACGTTCAAGGGTGGATCGGGCCCGGGCGTAACCGTGGTGGGGGAGCCGTCGGAACTGCTGCTCTACGCGTTCGGGCGCGATCAGATCGAGGTGCTGTACGAGGGTTCGGCGGACGACGTGGCTGCCGTGAAGGCACTCGATCTGAGCTTCTGACACATTCACCCCCGCTGTTACTGGTGTTGCGGATGGTTTCGACGGGGCTGTTGCGACTAGCCTGGGGGCATGGCAGGAAAGACCAGCACCTCCACCGCCAGAGCCGGATCCAGCGGATCCGGCTCCTCGCGCGCGTCCGGCACCGCCCGTAAATCCGGTGGCGGGCGTACTGCGCGCACCGTGACG
Organism: Rhodococcus sp. EPR-147; assembly: GCF_001647185.1. Lineage (NCBI taxonomy): Bacteria > Bacillati > Actinomycetota > Actinomycetes > Mycobacteriales > Nocardiaceae > Rhodococcus > Rhodococcus sp. EPR-147. The sequence goes on along the minus strand of NZ_LVCU01000292.1, from coordinate 7,727 downwards.
ACGCCGAAGAAGCCCACCGCTCCGCGCAACCCCGCGACGTCGCGTGCAAACGCATCCTCCCGTGGCAAGGCCCCAGCCAGGGGCGCGTCGACGGCTCGGCGGCCTGCGGCGAAGAAGAAGTCACGCGGTGCCCTCGACGCGATCGGGCGAGGCATCGCGTCCACCTGGTCGATGGCGGCACGCGGAGTCGGTGCCACGACGCGGACGGTGAGCAAAGCCGCCGACATCGAGCACGGCCACCGCCGGGACGGGATCGCCCTCGGACTGATCGCCGTCAGTGTCGTCGTCGCCGCGAGTGTGTGGCTGAGCGCCGGGGGACCGGTCGGCGAATGGATCGAGGTGGGTATCCGCGCCGTCATCGGTGAAGCCGGCTACGTCGTGCCCGTGCTCGGTGTCGCAATCGCCGTCGTTCTGATGCGCTCCGAACCGCATCCCGAGGTACGGCCGCGACTGGTTCTGGGATCGATCCTGCTCGGCCTGCCGATCCTCGGCCTGTGGCACATGGCCGCAGGCTCACCGACCGACGCCGCCGGCCGATCCGAGGGCGCAGGCTTCATCGGATACGTGGCAGGTGGACCCATAGCCGACGGCCTCACCGTGTGGCTGGCCGTACCGTTGTTGCTGCTCGCAGGCCTGTTCGGAGTACTGCTTCTCACCGGCACCACCGTGCGCGACGTACCCGATCGGATGCGTGCACTGTTCGGCACCGACAGCCGCGGCGACGAATACGACGAGTACGACCCGGCCGACTTCGGCTCCGAATTCGGTGACGAGGGCTACGGCGACTACGACAGCAACTTCGACGCCGACGGCTACCCGGTCCACGGCGGCGCAGACCCCTACGACAACTACCCGACCGAGGAATACATCCCGGTCGTCAAGCCGCCACGCGCGCGCAAGACCCCGCCGCCCGAGGCTGCCACCGAGGTCGTCGCACCCGCCGCCGCTGTTCCCGCACCTGCTCCCGAGCCGGTCGCGCCCCCGCGGCCGAAGCCCAAGCCGATCGTGAAGGCGGCCGAACCGAAACAGCCGGCCGAGGACGACAAGATCGTCGTCGATCGCGTCGTCGACGGGGATTACACGCTGCCGTCGCTGTCGCTGTTGATCGACGGAGATCCGCCCAAGACCCGCAGTCAGGCCAACGACGCCATGATCGAGGCGATCTCCGAGGTACTCGAACAGTTCAAGATCGATGCCGCGGTCACCGGTTTCACCCGCGGCCCCACGGTCACCCGCTACGAGGTGGAGCTTGGCCCCGGCGTCAAGGTCGAGAAGATCACGGCACTCGCACGTAACATCGCCTACGCCGTCGCCACCGACAACGTTCGCCTGCTCGCGCCTATCCCGGGCAAGTCCGCGGTCGGTATCGAGGTGCCCAACTCGGACCGTGAGATGGTCCGTCTGGCGGACGTGCTGACCGCGCCGTCGACGCGCAAGGACCACCATCCGTTGGTGATCGGACTCGGTAAGGACATCGAGGGCGACTTCGTCAGCGCCAACCTCGCGAAGATGCCGCACTTGCTGGTGGCCGGATCCACCGGTTCCGGTAAGTCCAGCTTCGTGAACTCGATGCTCGTCTCGCTGCTCGCACGGGCGACGCCGGACGAGGTTCGGATGATCCTGATCGACCCGAAGATGGTGGAGCTGACGCCCTACGAGGGAATTCCGCACCTCATCACCCCGATCATCACGCAGCCCAAGAAGGCTGCCGCGGCGCTGGCCTGGCTCGTCGAGGAGATGGAGCAGCGTTACCAGGACATGCAGATCAACAAGGTTCGTCACATCGACGACTTCAACAAGAAGGTGCGGTCCGGCGAGATCACCGCACCACTGGGCAGCGAACGCGTCTACCGGCCGTATCCCTACATCCTGGCCATCGTGGACGAGCTGGCCGACCTGATGATGACTGCCCCGCGTGACGTCGAAGAGGCGATCGTGCGGATCACCCAGAAGGCGCGCGCCGCCGGCATTCACCTGGTGCTCGCCACCCAGCGTCCTTCGGTCGACGTCGTGACGGGCTTGATCAAGACGAACGTGCCGTCGCGACTGGCCTTCGCCACGTCGTCTCTGACCGACTCACGCGTCATTTTGGACCAGCCGGGTGCGGAGAAGCTCATCGGTATGGGAGACGCGCTCTTCCTACCGATGGGTGCGGGCAAGCCGACGCGTCTGCAGGGTGCGTTCATCACCGACGAGGAAATCGCCGCCGTCGTCGACTTCGCCAAGAACCAGGCCGAGCCGGAGTACAACGAGACCGTCACCGCTGCGAAGGTCTCGGACAAGAAGGACGTCGACCCGGACATCGGCGACGACCTCGACGTGCTGTTGCAGGCGGTCGAACTGGTCGTGACGAGTCAGTTCGGTTCGACGTCGATGCTGCAACGCAAGCTTCGAGTCGGCTTCGCCAAGGCCGGGCGATTGATGGACCTGATGGAGAACCGCGGAGTCGTCGGCCCGAGCGAAGGCTCGAAGGCCCGCGAGGTACTCGTCAAGCCCGACGAGCTCGACGGTTTGCTGTGGTCGATCAAGGGCGGCGACCCGGACGAACAGCCCGCGTCGGAGGAGTTCTGACCGCTTCCCGGCCTGGGTGAATGGACCACTGCAGCCGTCTCGGCGGTGCAGTGGTCCATTCATTCGAACGGGGGGGAGCGGGGAAGATCAGGACGTGAAGGTGCCCATGACGGGCGTCCATTCGTGGAACGTCGCCGACTCGATCAGGTTCTCCACCGCGAACGGGTCTTGCGCGAACAGCGTCTCGACGGTGGCAGCATCCGCGCCCTCCACCAGCAGCAGAGCACCGCTGCCATCGGCGTACGGTCCACTCGACACCAGGGTTTTCCGGTCGAGTAGGTCGGCCAACCAGGCGCGATGTGCTGCGCGGTGGGTGTCGCGCCCGTCTGTGGTGGCGGGTGAGTAGGTGTAGCTGACGGCGATCAGGGGCATGGAGCTCTCTTCCGGATTCGAGGGGTGATCCCGGAATTCTGTCAGAGCGACAGCAACATCCGCGTGTTGCCCAGAGTGTTCGGTTTGACGTAACTCAGGTCCAGGAACTCCGCCACGCCGGTGTCGTAGGAACGGCACATTTCCGCATAGACCTCGGCCGTCACGGGGGTTCCGTCGATCTCGGCGAACCCGTGTCGAGAGAAGAAGTCCACCTCGAAAGTCAGCACGAACACTTTCTGCAACGCCAGATCACGAGCGACCTCGATCAGTTTGGCGACGATCAGGTGGCCTGCGCCGTGCCCCTTGGCGGCGGGATCGACGGCGACCGTGCGAACCTCGCCCAGATCGGCCCACAGCACGTGCAATGCACCGCAGCCGATGATCTCGCCGTCACGCTCGGCGATCCAGAACTCCTGCACCGCCTCGTACAGGGTGACGAGGTTCTTCTCGAGCAGAATGCGTCCGGCGTAGATGTCGATCAAACGCTTGATCTCGGGGATGTCGGAGGTTCTGGCTCGACGCACGACGAGAGTGCCGTCGTCAGCGGAGCCGAGGTCCGCAATGTCGGATTGCACGTCGGATTCGGGGTCTGCGATGTCGCGACTCGCCCGATTCGGCCCAGAAGTCATGGGGTGAACAGTAGTCAGTACCGCAACCGATAAACTTTTCGTGTGTCGTTCAGTGAGCTGTGTCCCCGTCTCGGCGGATCGGTGCTGCGCCGAAGCCGACACACCGACCGGTGCGTCGTCGACGGCGCGCGGTTCTGCCGATGAGCGGGCCGGTGACGCCCGATCACGGCGTTCCATCCAGCGGCGAGATTCCGGGCAACCGTCCCTCCGGTGCTTCGGCCCCGCGTGATTCGGGACTGCGTGATTCGGGACTGCCTCACGGCAACGCTGTCACCGGTGGTCCGGACGAAGTGCCGTTGCTCAATATCGCGAACGTCCTGACGGTGCTCCGAATCGCACTGGTTCCGGTCTTTCTCGCAGCACTGTTCGTCGGTGACGGCCACGACACATCCTGGCGGCTGGCGGCAACCGCGATCTTCGCTGCAGCTGCCATCACCGACCGGATCGACGGTCAGTTGGCCCGCAAGTACGGTCTCGTCACCGATTTCGGGAAGATGGCCGACCCCATCGCGGACAAGGCTCTGATCGGGGCCGCGCTCGTCGGACTGTCGATGTTGGGCGACCTGTCGTGGTGGGTGACGGTGATAATCGGTGTGCGGGAGATCGGCATCACCGCGGTGCGGTTCGCCGTCATCCGCCACGGAGTGATCCCCGCAGGGCGCGGCGGCAAGGTGAAGACTCTGGTGCAGACGTTCGCGATCGGGGTGTACCTGTGCCCTCTGCCGAGCGTGTTCGACCCGGTCGCGGTCGCCTTGATGGCGCTGGCGGTTCTGCTCACCGTCTACACCGGTGTGGACTACGTGGTGCAGGCCGTTCGTCTGCGCCGAGGCGTGTCCTCCGCGTGAACTCGTCGGCGGGCTACAGTCGTGGTGGCCGTGTCGCAGCTGTTTCGGCGCGTGTCGCAGTGAACGGGCATATAGGGTCGGGAACCAATCGGACCGACTGGGACGTTGAACATCGTGACGGCTCCGGACGAACGAGATGTGAACGTTGTCGTCTCGACGGCACAGCCGTCGGCACGAACACCAACGAGGAGGAGCGAGATGGCGCTGCTATTGCGTGAAGCACTCGGCGACAGTTTGCGGCGTACTCGCGTCGCACAGAGCCGAACCCTGCGTGAAGTCTCGAACACCGCACGCGTCAGCCTCGGATACCTTTCCGAGGTCGAACGCGGTCGCAAGGAAGCGTCGAGCGAGCTCCTCGCTGCGATCTGCGACGCCCTCGCCGTCCCGCTCTCGGACGTCATGAGCGATGTCAGTGTGACACTGTCCGACGCCTCGACCGCCGCCGCGCGGCTCGACGAGGCGGCGGTCGCCACCCGCATCGACGGAGATACTCGCGTCGTGATTCCGGCACCTGCTGCCAGAGCACTCGCCGCCGCCTAAGATCGGAAAAGTACCCAGTTTCCACTCCTGACCCAGACCACGCACCCGACTTTCACAGCACGGACAGGTTCATTTCGGTCACTGCGAGAGCAGCCGACCCGTACGCGGCCACCGCGGCGCAACAGATGGAGGCAGGACCACCCCATGGCTAATCCTTTCGTCAAGGCCTGGAAATACATGATGGCGCTCTTCAATTCCAAGATCGACGAGAAGGCCGACCCCAAAGTTCAGATTCAGCAGGCGATCGAAGACGCACAGCGACAGCATCAGGCTCTGTCCCAGCAGGCCGCGTCGGTCATCGGTAATCAGCGCCAGCTCGAGATGAAGCTCAGCCGTCAGCTGGACGAGGTCGAGAAGCTCAACGCGAACGCGCGGCAGGCGGTGACGCTGGCCGATCAGGCCGCCACTGCAGGCGACATCGAGAAGGCCACGCAGTACACGAACGCCGCTGAGGCGTTCGCAGCACAGCTGGTGACCGCCGAGCAGAGTGTCGAGGACCTCAAGGTCCTGCACGACCAGTCGTTGCAGGCAGCCACCCAGGCGAAGAAGGCCGTCGAGCAGAACGCCATGGCTCTGCAGTCGAAGGTCGCAGAACGCACCAAGCTACTGAGCCAGCTCGAGCAGGCGAAGATGCAGGAGAAGGTCAGCGAATCCCTGCGGTCGATGGACAGCACGCTGTCCGCGCCCGGCAACACCCCGAGCCTCGACGCGGTGCGCGACAAGATCGAACGTCGCTACGCAGATGCCCTCGGATCGGCAGAGCTGGCCCAGAACACCGTGTCGGGTCGCATGATGGAGGTTCAGCAGGCTTCGGTGCAGATGGCGGGTCACAGCCGCCTCGAACAGATTCGTGCATCGATGGCAGGCGACTCGTTGCCGTCGGGCAATGCCGCGGCGAAGCCCTCGATCTCGAAGTCCCCGGACGCGACGCCCGAGCCACCGGCTCAGGCCTAGATCGAGCCGGCGAACAGCTCGGACGTCCGACAGCAACGTCGACATGAACAGTAGAGAACACGAATCCGGCCGGTCGCGTAAGCGGCCGGCCGTTTCGCTCGATCGCGAGGCCGTGACCGCAGCCGTCACCGAGTCCGGTGCCGTGGTCAAATCTCTGGCGGAGTCCGCTCGGAGTGTCGGGACCTCGATTCTCGACGCCGCAGGGCGCCGACGAGATCCCCGCGTCAAGCACCTGAAGAAGATTCGCCGCGCCAGACGACGCGGAATCAGGTTCGGTGCCGCGTCCACGACGACGGCCGTGGGAACTGCGGGGATGGCCGTGCTGTCGGCACCGGAGTGGACTCTGTTCGTGGGCGGCGGTAGTGCGGCGCTGATGGCCGTCCCGGCGGCATTCGCGGTGACGCGGTTGCGGCGACTTCGAGCCCAACCGGTGCCGGTGGGACTACCGACCAAGCGCGTGTTGCCGCAGCGCGGATCTGCCGCGTACGAGTCGATGACCCGACTGGCCGGTGCCGAGCAGAGTCTGTTCGAGCTACTGGGAATCCTGGCGAGATCCGAGACGATCGGTGCCGAGGACGTCGAGGAGATGATCGGGGTGACCTCCGACGCAGCCCGCGGGCTCGAAGGAGTCGCCGTCGACATCGCCGCTCTGGAACGTGCGGGGGCGGCAAGCGCTGTGACCCGCGAGCACCTGCGGGGCGGAATAGCCTCGGCTGCAGCCGAACTCGCCACCGGTGTCGATCAGTACGAGCAGCTCGTGGCCGCGGCCGCGCGGATGACCGGACCGGCAGGATCGGCGTCGACGACGGTCGTGGAATCGCATCGACGCGAGCTGCTGTCGGCTACGGATCGACTGCAGGGGTGGGCCGAGGCGCTCACCGAACTCGACCGGATTCGGTCGCGGCACCGCTGAGACAATTCAGGGTTCACCCCGATGTGTTCGTCGCGCGCGAGTGCCAGTATCGAAGTACGCGAAACGACACGGTGCGCGGCGACACGGTAGGAGCACTCATGTTCTGGAAAGTACTGGGATTCATCGTTCTGATCTGGATTGCGCTCGCGCTTCTGGGCACCATCATCAAGGGTGTCTTCTGGCTCGTGGTGGCCGGCGCGATCGTGTTGGGCCTGGTATGGCTGTACAAGGCGATATCCTCCGACAACGATCGCTCGTCGCTGAAGTTCTGACGCGGCGGCTCGGTCACCCGCGAGCCACGGAATCCTGATTCACGAACACCCGAAGTGCCCGCGGCACGCAACGCGCGGTGACAGGTAGTTCGGCGACTCGCTCACCGTCCGCATAGGCGACGATTCCGTCGCATCGCAGCGTGACCTGCGTCGAGGTGTAGGTGTCCACCTCGGGCCGGTCGATGTGCGTTCCCCGGTAGAGCGTGGGGGACAGTCCGAGCAGTCGAGTCCGGCTCACCCCTCGGATGACGGTGACGTCGAGAAGGCCGTCGTCCACGAGCGCGGCGGGGCACACGACCATCCCGCCACCGTAACTTCTGCCGTTTCCGACAGCGACCAAGGTGGCGTCGAGACGAAGCTCGGCATCGTCCAGTTCGATGACGTACGGCAGCTTTCGGAGTGACGCCAGCTGAAGGATCATCGCTGCGTTGTACCGCAGCGGTCCGCGTGGCCAGCGCAGTCGCTTGGCCCTCTCGGTGACCAGCGAGTCGAACCCACTGGACAGGACGGTGGCGAACCAGCGCTCGCCGATCCGTCCGAGATCGATTGCGCGGGTGACGTTGTCGGCGACGATGTCGGCGGCGTGAACAGCATCGCCACGAGGAAGTCCCAGAGACCGTGCCAGATCGTT
>NZ_LVCU01000291.1:0-5794 GCF_001647185.1 Rhodococcus sp. EPR-147 | reverse complement strand
CCACCGCGTCCGTACCGCTGCCGATCGCCTTCTCGAGCAAAGCCAACGCATCCCCGGGTGTGCGTCCCTCGATGGCCGTGACGTGAAGTTCACGCTCCCGCAGTCGAGCCACGGCGCACCGTCCGGCGTGCCCCGCGTGCCCACCGCCGGCCATCGGATTGGTCAACACCGTCACCGATCGGGTCATGCTCGCAACGATTTTTCGATCACATCGATCAGCTTGCCAGGGTCGACGATTGCCGTGGTGGTGACCGAGGCGATTCCTGGTCGAATGCCCCCGACGCAGATTGCGCTTGCGTGTTACCGGCGATCTTCGGACCCGATGTGCGTGTAACCGTGAGGTACTGTAACGAAATAGACTGTTACTACGCGTAATACGGTCTTTTTGTCCGAATCGAGAAAGGTGGCACGTGATCGAGCAGCCGGTGTCGAGTCCTGTCTCGTCGGAGCCCCCGCAGTCGTCGTCCGGGACCGCCGCTCCCGAGAAGTCGGTCGAGAACACCGTTCTCGACGCGGCCCGATCCTGCATCCTCGAACACGGAGTCAAGCGCACGACCTTGGCCGAGATCGCGCGTCGCGCCAAGGTCAGCAGGCCCACCGTGTACCGAAGATGGGCCGATACACGAGCTGTGGTCTCGAGCCTGCTCACGCGAGAGATCGGTGCCCTGATTCCGAGCTTCGACGCTTCGGCACCGGCTCGTGATCAGCTCGTGACTGCCGTGGGTGACGTTGCCGACCGCATTCGACTCCATCCGCTTTTCGTGAAGATTCTGCGTTCCGATTCCGACGTGCTCGCCACGTACATTCTGCATCGGCTCGGAACCAGTCAGGCGTTGATCATCGATGCACTGGCTTCTCTGGTCGTTGCCGGACAACGTGATTCCTCGATTCGTGCGGGGGATCCCACCACTCTGGCCACGTTGGTGTTGCTGATGGTGCAGTCTGCTGTCCAGTCCGCGGAGATGGTGTCCGAGCGGGTGTCCGGTGCCGAGGTGACACGCCAGATGGCGTTCGCCGTCGACCGTTATCTGCGACCCGAGGGTGCGTGAACGAGGCCGCGTCCTGACCTGACCGCCCCTCTCGCGACCTGATCTCGGCGCACGTCGAGCGGTACGGCTCGAGTGTGGCACGCTGGGTTGGTGCGAGTAGCAGTGGTGGCCGGGCCCGATCCGGGGCATGCCTTTCCGGCGATCGCCCTGTCTCTGCTATTCCGCGCGGCCGGCGACGAACCGATCCTCTTCACCGGTAGCCGCTGGGTACCCGCCGCGCACGCCGCGGGCCTGCGAGCGCTTCCGCTGGGTGGACTCGCACCGCGGCCGGAAGACGACGATCTCGATGCCGGACAACGGATCCACTCTCGGGCGGCGTTCGTCTCGACCGAGTTGCTACCCGACCTCGAGCGGGAGAACGTCGATCTCGTCGTGTCCGACATCCTCACCGCAGGGGGTGGCATGGCCGCCGAGCGTCTCGGTATCCCCTGGGTCGAACTCTCGCCCCATCCTCTGTATTCGCCCTCGAAAGGGTTGCCGCCCATCGGAAGTGGCTTGGCTCCGGGTATCGGAATTCGGGGCAGGCTGCGCGATGTCGTTATGCGCGCGTTGACGGCACGCTCGATCGCTCATGGGCGTACACAGCGTTCCAGCGCACGGACGAGCATCGGGTTGCCTGCCGAGGACCCGGGTCCCGCTGCTCGGCTGGTCGCCACCATTCCCGCGCTCGAGGTGCACCGTCCCGACTGGCCGGAGGAGGCACACGTGGTCGGCCCGCTGCTGTGGGAGCCGACGGACGAGCTGCTCGATGCCCCCGACGGCTCGGCACCGCTGGTGATGGTCGCGCCGTCGACCGCCTTCACCGGTGCGGAAGGAATGCTCGAGATGGCGCTGAAAGGGTTGGACGGCAGGGGAGTGCGGGTGGTGGCCTCCGTTCTCGACGGAGGTCCCGTCGCGCTCCCGAGCTGGGCGAACGCAGGCCTCGGCCGCCAGGACGAACTGCTGCGCCGTGCCGATGTGGTGGTGTGCGGCGGTGGCCACGGCATGCTTGCCAAGTCTCTCGTCCACGGCGTTCCGGTGGTGGCCGTCCCCGGCGGTGGTGATCAGTGGGAGCTGGCGAATCGGGCCGCCCGGCAGGGGAGTGCGGTCATCGTACGACCCCCGACACCGACCTCGATCGCCGACGCGGTGGCCACGGTGTTGTCCGATCCGCGTTTCGCCCGGGCAGCGGGGGCGGCGGCGGACGGGTCGCAGTCCGTCGAGGATCCGGTGTCGGTGTGTCGTCACGTGCTCGCCCGCAGCGGTCCACGGAGCGGGCGCTAGGGTTGTCGTTGTGCGTCTGACCGAATTTCGTGAACTCCTCACCGAGGAGTTCGGCTCCGTTCGAGGAAACTCCCTGCTGGCCGATCATGTGTTGTCCGGCATCGGTCGCACCGGAGCGCAGGCCATCGAGGACGGCGTCGACCCGCGAGAAGTGTGGCGCTCGATCTGTTACGAGTTCGACGTTCCGAAAGAGCGCTGGTAGTCCGCACCGGTCCTGCCGATCTTTTCCGGCGTGTCGAAAGCCAAGGGTAGTTGACTCGAACACGTGTTCCCCTATGCTGATGTCAACGGTTGCTGAGCGGTCTCGAGAAACTTCTTGTCGGTACCCCGTTCTAGCGTTACCGACGACAAAGCTGATCGATACGACAAAGCTGATCGATACGACACAGCTGAACGACACGACACAGGGAGCTCACGATGGCTGCATACGATCGCGACAAAGCGCTCGATCTCGCACTTGCGCAGATCGACAAGAACTTCGGCAAGGGCTCGGTGATGCGCCTCGGTGACGAGGTCCGACAGCCCATCGCCGTCATCCCCACGGGATCGATCGCGCTCGATGTGGCACTCGGCATCGGAGGGTTGCCGCGTGGACGTGTCATCGAGGTCTACGGTCCGGAATCCTCGGGTAAGACCACCGTCGCCCTCCATGCAGTGGCCAGTGCTCAGCGGGCCGGCGGCATCGCTGCCTTCATCGACGCCGAGCACGCTCTGGATCCGGACTACGCGAAGAAGCTCGGCGTCGACACCGATGCCTTGCTGGTGTCGCAGCCCGATACCGGTGAGCAGGCTCTCGAGATCGCCGACATGCTGATCCGATCGGGTGCTCTCGACATCCTCGTGATCGACTCGGTGGCGGCATTGGTGCCGCGCGCCGAGATCGAGGGTGAGATGGGCGACAGCCACGTGGGTCTGCAGGCCCGCCTGATGAGCCAGGCGCTGCGCAAGATCACCGGTGCCATGAGCAACTCGGGCACCACGGTCATCTTCATCAACCAGCTGCGCGAGAAGATCGGCGTCATGTTCGGCTCTCCCGAAACCACCACCGGTGGTAAGGCATTGAAGTTCTACGCCTCGGTTCGCCTCGACATCCGCCGTATCGAGACCCTGAAGGACGGAACCGACGCTATCGGTAACCGCACCCGGGTCAAGGTGGTCAAGAACAAGGTGGCACCGCCGTTCAAGCAGGCCGAGTTCGACATCATCTACGGCAAGGGCATCAGCCGCGAAGGCTCGTTGATCGATATGGGCGTCGAGCACGGCTTCATCCGTAAGTCGGGTTCGTGGTTCACCTACGAAGGTGACCAGCTCGGCCAGGGCAAGGAGAACGCCCGCAAGTTCATGCTCGAGAACCCGGACGTGCGGGACGAAATCGAGAAGAAGATCATGGAGAAGCTGCAGATCGGCGCGGACGTCACCGCAGAGGAGCCCGCAGCTGCTCCGGTCGACTTCTAACCTGTTGTCGCTGTGCAGCAGCGAGACGAAGGCGGCGGCACCGAGGCGCAGGCGAAAGATGTCTGCCTTCGGTTGCTGACCGACCGAGCGCGCAGCAGGCACGAACTCGAAGCGAGCCTGGCCAAGAAGGGCTTCACCGCAGAAATCGCGAACGCTGTTCTCGACCGGCTCGAGAAGGCCAAGCTGGTCGACGACGAATCCTTCGCTCAGCAGTGGGTCCAGTCCCGGCACAAGTACTCCGGCAAGGGCAAACGTGCATTGAGCATGGAGCTCCGCAACAAGGGAGTCAGCAACGAACTCGCTGTGCATGCACTCGATCTGATCGATGCCGACGACGAGCGTCAGCGCGCAGCCGAGTTGATACGCAAGCGATTCCGCACGCTGCAGTTGCCCGATCCCAGCGGACCCGATGCTCGAACCGAGCGAGACAAGGTTGTGCGCAAGCTGGTCGGCATGCTCGCCCGCCGCGGCTACTCGCAGTCGATGGCATTCGCAGTGGTCAAAGAGCAGCTCGACTGCGCAGGTGCCGATACCGAAGACTTCGACGGCCCCGACTCGATGTGATCGTCCACCTCGAGCCGGTGCCGTCGAGAAACAGTAAGGCCCGCAACACCATCGGTGTTGCGGGCCTTACTTGTCGACGGCCTCGACCAGTTGCAGTGTCGTGTGGGTCAGGCTGCCTGACCACCGTCGAGAGCCGGAACCACTTCAGTCGCGCCGGCCTTGCGCTTGCGAGAACGCAGACGACGTTCGACCACGGTGGCCAGCTTCGTCAAAGCGGAGTTGATGATGATCATGATGACGGCGACAATCACCAACGACGGCAGGTAGTTGCTGTAGAACGCGCCCACCTGCTGCCCGGAACGGACGACTTCGACGTAACCGATGACGTAACCCAGCGCCGAGTCCTTCAGTGCCACCACCATCTGCGAGATGATCGCCGGAAGCATGGCGGTGACGGCCTGGGGGAGCAGAACCAGGAGCATGACCTGGCTCTTGCGCATGCCCAACGCCGACGCGGCTTCGCGCTGGCCCTTGGGCAGGGAATTGACGCCGGCACGCACGATCTCGGCAATGACCGAACCGTTGTACAGGGTCAGGCCCGTGACCACCGCAGCCAAGGCCAGGTACTTGACCTTGAAGACCTCGTAGTCGGCATAGACGGCGTACAGGAAGATCATCAGGATCAGCACCGGAACGGCGCGGAACACCTCGACGAATGCGCCACTGATCACTCGCACGACTCGATGATCGGACAACCTGCCGATACCGAGTACGGCACCGAGGATCAGGGCGAACACGATCGACAGGGCCGCTGCCACCAGCGTGCCCTGAATACCGGGCAGCAGATAGGTGGTCCACGTGGTCGATTCGAGGAACGGATCCCACTTCTCAGCGGTCAACTGCCCCTTCGAGTCGAGCGCCCGGTAGATCAGAAACGCGATCCCCAGCGAGACGACTGCAACGACCACGGTCAGAATGCGATATCGCAGTACCGCTTTCGGGCCCGGGACGTCGTACAGAACTGCTACTGCATCACTCATCATGACACCGCCAATCGCTTGCTGATGTAGCCGAACAGCAACCCGGTCGGGAGCGTCAGGATCATGAACCCGAGTGCGAAGATGCCACCGACGACGAAGATCGCGGCCTCGTTCTCGATCATTTCTTTCATCAGGAACGATGCCTCGACCACACCGATGACAGACGCGATCGTGGTGTTCTTCGTCAAGGCGATCAGAACGCTACCGAGCGGGCCCACCACTGCCCGGAACGCCTGTGGGAGAACGACGATGCTGACGTTCTGGGTGAAGGTCATGCCCAGAGAGCGGCCCGCTTCGGCTTGACCGACGGGGACGGTGTTGATGCCCGATCGCAGTGACTCGGCCACGAACGACGCCGTGTACACGCTCAAGCCGAGTACGGCGAGTCGGAAGTTGTTGTCCACCAAGCCTGTCGGCGACGACTGCGAAGCCAACGAGACACCCAGGGTCTGGAAAAGGCCGAAGGAGGTGAACAGAATGATC
>NZ_LVCU01000290.1:0-2729 GCF_001647185.1 Rhodococcus sp. EPR-147 | reverse complement strand
TCGGTGGTCACCGGATAGACCAGATGTTCCTCGAGCTGCCCGTCCCGCATGTACCCGGCTGCAAGCCCGCGGGAGATGCTACGACCGTGCTGTGCACTGTGGAAGGCAACCACATCGGCCTCGGCGATCACACGAGCGGCCTTGACGGTCAACAACTCCGGATCGCCGGGACCGACTCCGACTCCCCACAGTTTTCCGGCGCCGGTCATTCTTGTTCGCTCGCAATGGCATTGACTGCGGCCACGGTGATGGGGCTGCCACCACGCCTACCGCGGACCACCAGGTACTCGACGCCGAGGCCCGCGGCGATCAGATCTTCCTTCGACTCCGCTGCTCCGATGAATCCGACCGGGCCGCCGACGATCGCTGCGGGTTTCGGTGCCCCTGCCTCCAGCATCTCCATCAGGTGGAACAGTGCGGTCGGAGCGTTTCCGATGGCGACGACGGCACCGCCGAGCTTGTCGCCCCACAACTCCAGTGCGGCAGCGGTTCTCGTGGTGTTCATACTTCGAGCCAAATCCGGTACCCGAGGATCGGACAGGGTGCACAGCACCTCGTTGTCGGCAGGAAGACGGCGACGAGTGATGCCGGCGGCGACCATGTTGGCGTCGCACAGAATCGGCGCCCCCGAGTTCAGTGCCGCGCGAGCGGAGGTCACGACTGCTGGGGTGTAGCCGATGGTCTCGGTCAGATCGATCTCTCCGACCGCGTGAATCATGCGCACGACGACCTGTGCGACGTCCGGTGCGAATCGAGACAGATCTGCTTCGGCTCGGATGGTCGCGAACGATTGTCGGTAGATCTCCGCGCCGTCGCGGACGTAGTCGTGCATGCGTGTCACGATAGGGGAGAGGGGCCCCTCAGCCGGAAGCCGGTCTGGGTCCCCTCACTCGACGCGGTAGCCGATTCCTGTTGCGATGACGTCGGTCACCTCGCCCTTGGGTCGTCCGCAACGCCGTTCGCACCCGGACCAGTGTTGCCGTTCGTCGCGCGGGGTCATCCGGGCATCGACCGCGGCGGAGAGGTCGGCTCGTACGTCGGCCAACGACTTCTCGCACCCCGGCGATCCGGTGCATGCGCTCACTCGAATCCACGGTGATGCCGCATCGAAGATCAGTCCCATCGGGGCGAGCACGCGGACGACCTGTTCGGCCGGTTCCTCGTCCAGATCACACACGATCAGCGATCGCCACGGGGTCATGATCAGCGGGCGGTCGATGGCCGCGAGGAACTCCGCGAGCCGCGCCTCGAGAACACCGTTGGCCAGTCCCGCGGCCAGCGCGACCAGGCCGTCGTCCTGATCGAGCCAACCGATCGGTGGCACCTCCACGGGTGCGGGCATCGGCAGGACAGGGCCGGCCGCGAGACCGAGTCGGTCGAGGATCCGGGCCGGGCCGTCGTCCATTTCGGCTACCCGCCACTGGGACTGCCGAAGTTCCACGAAGGCACCCGCGCAGTTCAGCAGCATCGACACGACACTGTCGCGGTCCACGCGCACGCCACTGTCCCGGCCCGCCAACAGCAGTGCGTACGACCCGTCGGATTGGGCGTAGGCGCCGAAATCCGGTTCGAGTCCGCACAGGTCGCCTCGGCCGTCGTCGAGCCCGAACAGCGTCCTACCCGGCAGGTCTGCCAGATCGGGTCGTGCACACAGGCCCTCGTCCAGCGCACCGACCAGCGCGCGCACGTCGGTGAGACCTCCCACCCGGCCCGACAGGGGAGAGGCGAGGATATTGCGTACACGCTCGTGCGTCGAGGACGGAAGCAGCCCGGCGTCGGCCAACCTGCTCGCCAAGTCGTCCGGGTCCGACACCGCCCGCACCTGCATATTGCCCCGCGAGGTCAGTTCCAACGTGCCGTCGCCCAGCTCGGCAGCGGCCTGCGCCAACACCTGCATCTGCCCCGGCAACACGACGCCACCCGGCAGCCGGATTCGTGCCAGCGGCCCGTCCGCCGCCAGATGGGTCGTCAGCGCTCCTGGGCAGCCGTCGGGCACCGACCTCTCTGGCGAACTCATGGTGACCAGGCTACAAGCGCAACGGGTGGCCCCATTCCCCGCTCGCCCCGGTAGCATTCGATGTCCACGGCTCCGGCCGAGAGGAAACCGGCGAGAATCCGGTACGGTCGCGCCACTGTGACGGCCTTCGATCCTTCGGGTCGGGGCTGGAGTCAGACCCTCTCGCCGACGAGTCGAAGAGCAGTTTCCACCGATCATTCGAGCCACCGAAGTTCAGGGGCGCGAAACCCCCGAGGAGGGCGTTACCCGTGTTCTTGTTGCTGTCCACATCGGACACCGATCTGCTCAGCGCCCGTGCGAGCGGAGCCGACTTCGCCTGGGGCAACCCTTCCCGGCTGCTCGCCGCGGACATTCCGGCGATGGCCGAGTCGGCCGAGTTGATCATCGTGCGCATCCTGGGGTCGAGGCGATCGTGGGAGTCGGGCATCGACGCGGTTCTGGCCACCGGACTGCCGGTCGTCGTGCTCGGCGGTGAACAGGCACCCGACGCCGATCTGATGGAGATCTCGACGGTGCCTGCCAACGTCGCGGCGCAGGCACACAACTATCTGGCCGAGGGCGGATCGGACAATCTTCGTCAGCTGTACAACTTTCTCTCCGACACGGTGCTGCTGACCGGGCACGGTTTCGATGCACCACAGCACCTGCCTACCTGGGGCCACCTCGAACGAACCTCAGCTCCGCAGTCCGCGGGACCGACGGTCGCGATCCT
>NZ_LVCU01000289.1:0-3444 GCF_001647185.1 Rhodococcus sp. EPR-147 | reverse complement strand
CGACCACCGTGCCGATTATCAGCGCACCGACCGCCGACAGCAGTGTCAACTGGATCGTCGTGATGAATACCTCGACGAGTTGACTGCCGTATTTGCTCAATAGGTTCAAGGTGCCTCAGGTCCTTACGGCTCAGAGAGAATTCAGGCCGCCGAGTACTTCTGCTCGGATTGCGCAGCGGTACTCGGCGGCATCAGAGATCAGTAACGATCGACGGTGGGTGCCTCGGGCAACGGGTAACCCGATGCACCCACGGTGTCGTTGAACGCCTGCTCCCAGGCACCGCTGGAGATCATTTCCTCGATGGCGTCGTTGATCTGGTTACGTCCTTCGGTGTCGTCCTTGTTCAGGCCGATGCCGTAGTTCTCCGTGGTGAACGGCTCACCGACCACCTTGAGCTGGCCCGGGAACTGAGCGGCGTAACCGGCGAGGATGATGTCGTCCGTCGTCACCGCATCGATGGAGTTGTTGTTGAGGGCTTCGACGCAGGCGGAGTAGGTGTCGTAGTTCTGTAGCTGCACGCCGGGGTACTCGTCGGCGATGTTCTGCGCCGGAGTCGAACCGGAGACCGAGCAGAGCCTCTTCCCTTCGAGAGAAGCAGGTCCGGTGATGTCGGTGTTGTCGTTGCGAACGAGCAGCGACTGTCCCGCCACGAAGTACGGTCCGGCGAAACCGACCTTCTCCTTACGCGTATCGGTGATCGAGTAGGTGGCGACGATGTAGTCGACCTCACCGTTCTCGATCAGCGTCTCGCGCTGGGCCGAGGGGGATTCCTTGAACTCGATGTTGGCCTCGTCGACACCCAGCTGACCGGCAACGTACTTGGCCACCTCGACGTCGAATCCGCTGAACGTGCCGTCGGGGTTGCGCAGCCCGAGGCCGGGCTGATCGAACTTGATACCGACGATGAGGTTGCCGGCCTCTGCGCTGCTGGAGATGGTGCGTGCTTCCTCGCCGCCGCCGCAGGCGGTGGCGACGATGGACAGAGCGGCGATGGCGACACCGAGGCGGATCGGGCGGGTGATTCTCACTGTGAATGTCCTTAAGGATCGGGTGGTGTGAACGGAATGAACGGTGCAGCGGGTCAGTGGCCGAGAATCTTGCCGAGGAAGTCCTTGGCTCGTTCGGACTTGGGGGATTTGAAGAACGTCTCCGGATCGGTGTCCTCGACGACGGCTCCGTCGGCCATGAAGATGACGCGGTCGCCTGCCTTGCGAGCGAAGCCCATCTCGTGGGTGACGACGAGCATCGTCATGCCCTCCTTGGCAAGCGAGGTCATGACGTCGAGTACCTCGTTGACCATTTCGGGGTCGAGGGCCGAGGTGGGCTCGTCGAACAGCATCACCTTGGGGTTCATGGCGAGAGATCGAGCGATGGCGACACGCTGCTGCTGACCACCGGACAACTGGGCGGGGTACTTGTCGGCCTGGTTGGCGATGCCCACGCGTTCGAGCAGAGCCAATGCGCTCTTCTCTGCCTCGTCCTTCATCTGCTTGCGCACCTTCATTGGCGCGAGCATGACGTTCTGCAGAATCGTCTTGTGCGCGAACAGGTTGAACGACTGGAACACCATGCCCACGTCGGCACGCAGTGCGGCCAGGGCCTTGCCCTCGGCGGGGAGCAGGTCTCCGTCCACCTCGATGGCACCGGAATCGATCGGTTCCAACCGATTGATCGTCCGGCACAGGGTCGACTTGCCCGATCCGGAAGGACCAACGACGATGACGACCTGTCCGGCCGGCACTTCCAGGTTGATGTCCTTGAGGACGTGCAGATCACCGAAATGTTTGTCGACGGATTTGAGCGAGATCATCGAAGGTGCGCCCGGCGGGGGAGTCGATGCCGGCGCGTCGGTGGCGTGCGTCATAGATCGAAACCCTATGCGTAGTTTCCTCGCCGACCGGTGTTTTCGCCCGTCATCTTCGATTATGTAATGGAAACTTTACTGACGGTCTGCATCGGCCCTGGACAGTCTCCGGTGGAGCCCTCGACCCCGGCGTGTCGGTCGGTGCGGTGGACGTACCCTGGAGGGGTGCAAACGAGTGTTTTTCCGACCGTGGACGTGACCGAACGCGGGGTTACCGAGCCCGTACCGCTCACCGACGGGTCGGCGGCAGGTGCCCGCAGCTACGAAGTGCGTACGCACGGTTGTCAGATGAACGTCCACGATTCGGAGCGGTTGTCCGGACTGCTCGAGGAAGCGGGCTACGTGCCGGCGGACTCGGGCACCGATGCGGATCTGGTCGTGTTCAACACGTGCGCGGTGCGCGAGAACGCCGACAACAAGCTCTACGGCAACCTGGGCATGTTGCGGCCCGCGAAGACGCGCAATCCCAACATGCAGATCGCTGTCGGTGGCTGCCTGGCGCAGAAGGACCGCAACACCGTCGTGGAGAAGGCACCGTGGGTCGACGTCGTCTTCGGCACCCACAACATCGGGTCGCTGCCGGTTCTGCTCGAGCGCGCCCGGCACAACGAACAGGCGCAGGTCGAGATTCTCGAATCTCTCGAGGCCTTTCCCTCCACCCTTCCCGCGAAGCGAGAATCCGCCTACGCCGGCTGGGTGTCGAGCTCGGTGGGCTGCAACAACACCTGCACGTTCTGTATCGTCCCCGCATTGCGCGGCAAGGAAATCGACCGCAGGCCGGGTGACATCCTCGCCGAGGTACAGGCTTTGGTGGATCAGGGCGTCCTCGAGGTGACTCTGCTCGGCCAGAACGTCAATGCGTACGGTGCCTCGTTCGCCGATCCGGACATGCCCCGTGATCGCGGCGCGTTCGCCTCGCTGCTGACCGCTTGCGGCTCGATCGAGGGGCTGGAGCGGGTGCGCTTCACGTCGCCCCACCCCGCCGAGTTCACCGACGACGTCATCGAGGCCATGGCGTCGACCCCGAACATCTGCCCCACCCTGCACATGCCGCTGCAGTCCGGATCGGACCGAATCCTCAAGGCCATGCGCAGGTCCTACCGGCAGACGAAGTTCATGGGCATCATCGACAAGGTGCGTGCGGCCATGCCGCACGCGGCTGTCACCACCGACATCATCGTCGGCTTCCCCGGCGAGACCGAAGAGGACTTCGAGCAGACCCTCGACGTGGTGCGACGGGCGAAGTTCGCCAACGCCTACACGTTCCAGTACTCGAAGCGTCCGGGCACCCCGGCGGCCGACATGCCCGACCAGGTTCCCAAAGAGGTTGTGCAAGAACGGTATCTGCGGCTCATCGCGTTGCAGGAGGAGATCGTTCTCGCGGCCAACCAGGCGCTGATCGGTACCGAGGTCGAACTGCTCGTCGCCACCGGTGAAGGTCGCAAGAACGCAGCAACCCATCGGATGAGCGGGCGAGCCAGGGACGGCCGACTCGTCCACTTCGCCGTGGACGCCGACAGGGCGAGCGAGATTCGTCCGGGTGACGTCGTCACGACCACACTCACTGCAGCCGCCCCGT
>NZ_LVCU01000288.1:0-6058 GCF_001647185.1 Rhodococcus sp. EPR-147 | reverse complement strand
AGACGGCACCGATCGGCGTCGGCCTCGGACTTCCCTCGATCGGCGCACCGGCGCCGCTGACGCCAGAGACAGGATGCACCGCATGACAGAGACAGACGGACCCGATCGCGTCGTACCCTCTCGATCCGCAGAGGAACTCGGACGGACCGAGAGGGCGGTGATGACCGAACTGGATCCGGGCGCGCGGGCCATGGTGGTGGCCGGGCTGGTCATGGTCCTGCTGTTCACGTTCGCGTTGCCGCACACCGGATCGGCCAGCGGGTTCGACGTGCTCACGGGCAGCGATGCCGCAGTTGCCGAATCGATCGCACTGCCGTCGCGCGTCTTCGTCGTGCTCGTGCTCACGTTCGGTGTGGTGATGTCGGTGCTCGCACTCGTCACCCGTATCTGGGCGCTGGCCTGGGCTGCCCTGGCAGGGTGTGCGGTGTCGTCGGTGTACGGAATGTTCTCGATCTGGACGCGGCAGACCGTGCCGGACAACGTGCAGGGCGCCGGACCGGGAATCGGCCTGATCATCGCGTGGATCACCGTCATCGCTCTGACGTTCCACTGGCTCAAGGCCGTGTGGAAGAAGACGAACGCCCAACTCGCCGCCCAGGAGCAGCGACGCATCGCGGCCGCGTCGGGTGAACAGAAGCTCCGACTGTGGGACGGCCACTCGGCCCCGTAGGCCCGAACGGCCGTCCCCGGTCAGCGAATCACAGTTCGTCGACTCACAGTTCGTCGACGGCGCTCTCCGCTGCGTCGGCCCACTCGCGCCACTGCTGCGCCTGTGCCAGCGCACGCTCGGCATCCTTGGTCTTGCCTGCTGCGGTCGCCTTCGCAGCCTGATCCTCGAACTGAGCCACCCGTTCGCGGAACTGGGCCGCGCGGGCTACAGCCTCGGGGTCGGAGCGACGCCACTGCGACTCGACCGCGTCGTGCACCGACTTCTCGATCGCGCGCAGTTTGCCTTCGAGTTCCTGCATCTTCTCGCGCGGGACCTTGCCGATTGCATCCCACTTGTCCTGCAGATCGCGCAGCGCCGAGCGGGCAGCGTCGAGGTCCTTGCTCGGGTCGATGTGGGTCTTGGCCAGCAGGGCTTCCTTGGCCTCGGCGTTGGCCTCGAACTCGGCGTCCCGCTCGGAGGCCGCGGCGTTACGGGCGGCGAAGAACACGTCCTGTGCGGCCTTGAAGTTCTTCCACAGACCGTCGTCGGCATCACGAGGAGCGCGGCCGGATGCTTTCCAGTCCACCAGCAGATCGCGGAACGCAGCTGCGGTGGGACCCCAATCGGTGGACGACGACAGGGCTTTGGCCCGCTCGACGAGTTCTTCCTTGCGAGTCTTGGCCGCACCGCGCTCACGATCGAGATCGGCGAAGTGCGCGCCGCGGCGACGATTGAAGTTTTCCCGAGCCTTCGAGTACCGCTTCCACAGGGCATCGTCGATCTTGCGGTCGACCCCGCGAATCGTCTTCCACTCGTCGAGGATTTCGCGTAGCCGATCTCCCGCGTGCTTCCACTGGGTCGATTCGCTGCCGATCTGTTCGGCTTCGACTGCGAGAGCTTCCTTGCGTGCCGTGTGTTCGGCGCGTTCGAGCTCCTTCTCGTGCTTGGCCACCGCTGCTGCGGCGTCCGAATGCTCGACGACCGCGTCGAGTCGCCTCGCGAGCAGATCGAGGTCACCGATCACTGCCGCAGTCGGCAGGCTCTCCAGCAGCGCGGACGCTGCGGCCTTGGTCTTCTTGGCGTCGCCTGTACCGGAGGTCAATCGAGCTTCGAGCAGACCGACCTCGGTGGCCAGATCGTCGTAACGCCGACCGAAATGGGCGAGCCCTTCCGCTGCGTCTCCGGCTTGCCAGGACCCGATCTGCCGCTCGCCGTCGGAGGTGGTCACCCACGCCGTACCGTCGTCGTCGACTCTGCCGAACTTGCTGGGATCGCTCGCAGGCGTGACCGCCGGGATTGCCGTGGGGACGTGGGAGGGCGTGGGGTGAGGTTTGGCACCGGCCGAACCGCCGGGCCGAGGAGAACCGGTACCGGGACCCGCGGGCCTGGGTCCACCACCGGGCTTCGGTCCACCGCCCGGCTTGGGTCCACCACCGGGCTTCGGTCCACCGCCCGGCTTGGGTGCACCTCCGGGCTTGGGTCCGCCGTGGTTCGCCGCATCGGGAGCGGTGGCACCGGGGGGCTGGGCGGGTGCATCCGAGGACGGAGCCTCGGGGGTGGTGGGGGTACCGGCGTTCGGGTCGGTCATTGTTCCTCATCTCTGCCGCGCGTCACGGCTGCCTCAATCGCGATCTGGACACCATTGAACTAGGTGACGACCGATCGGACCATTGAAACAGCTCAGACGACTCGAGGTGGACCCGTCCGGCCAAGTCGCACCAGCGACTAGCGTGGTGCTCGTGTTTCGTGCCGCGGCCCTGGTGCCCTCTCCGCCGTTGTTGGTCCCCGAACTGATGGGCGCGGGGGCGGCCGAGACAGCAGATCTTCGGGCCGCCGCCGTCAGCGCCACGACACACCTGACGTCGACGGTCGACCGCTGGATCGCCGTCGGCGTCGATCGCACGTCCTCCACGTTCGGCGAGGCCACGGTCGGCACGTTGCGAGGCTTCGGAGTCGACGTGGTGGTGAGCCTGTCCGGCGCCGCGGATCAGACTGCGGCAGACCCGGACCTGCCGCTGGCCGTTCTGATCGCGGGGTGGCTGCGAGGAGTGGCTGCGCCCGACGACGCGGTCGAGGTCCGCACGATCCCGGCCGATGCGAGCCCCGAGTGGTGCGCCGAGTTCGGCGAGAAGCTGCGCCGAGAGTTCGACGCCTCGGCGGAGAGCTGGGGCGTGCTGGTGCTGGCAGACGGGGCGAACACGCTGACTCCGAAGGCCCCCGGATCGTTCGACGAGCGCGCCCAGGAGGTCCAGCGCCGGATCGACGATGCCCTCGCGGCAGCGGACGTCGACGCGTTGGCCGGTCTGGAACCGGACCTGTGCGCATCGCTCGGTGTCGGCGGCCGAGCGGCGTGGCAGGTGCTGGCAGCACTCGCCGGAGCCGATGCGAAGACGACGACGGAGCTCTACCGAGGTGCCCCCTTCGGCGTCGGATACTTCGTGGGGACCTGGTCTCGTGACTGACGGGGCGAGCGATCCGGCCACGACTCCGGTCGCGATCATCGGCCCGACGGCCGCAGGTAAATCCGATCTGGCTCTCGATCTGGCCGAGAAATTCGGCGGCGAAATCGTCAACATCGACGCGATGCAGCAGTACCGGGGAATGGACATCGGGACCGCGAAACTGCCAGTCGCTCAGCGGCGGGGGATTCCGCACCATCAACTCGATGTGCTCGAGGTCACCGACATCGCCACGGTCGCGCGGTATCAAGCGGCTGCGGTCGCCGACGTCGAGGACATCAGATCGCGCGGATTGCGCCCGATCATCGTCGGGGGATCGATGATGTACGTGCAATCGTTGCTCGACGAGTGGGCCTTTCCGGCAACCGACCCCGTCGTGCGGGCGAAGTGGGAAGCAGTCCTCGAACGCAACGGTGTCGAGGAGATCCATCGCGCGTTGACGGCCGCCGATCCCGAGGCTGCCGCGTCGATACTGCCCACCGACGGCAGGCGCATGGTCCGGGCGCTCGAGGTGGTGGAGCTGACGGGGCAGCCGTTCGCGGCCTCGGCTCCGAAGATCGGCGCACCTCGCTGGGGCACGGTGGTGCTCGGAGTCGACCGCGACACGGCCGAACTGGACGAGCGGATCGCCGAGCGCACGCGACAGATGTTCGAGAGCGGACTGCTCGACGAGGTGGAGGGGCTGCTCGGTCTGGGGCTGCGTGAGGGCGTCACTGCGTCGCGCGCGATCGGGTACGCGCAGGCTCTCGACGTGTTGGCGGGGGAGTACGACGTCGAGTTCGCGCGCGAACGGACGTTCATCGGAACCAGACGCTACGTGCGACGCCAACGCTCGTGGTTTCGCCGCGACGACCGTGTCCGTTGGCTCGACGGTGCGTCGCCCACGCTGATGTCCGACGCCCTGTCCGCGATCGATCCCTCGTAACCGAGCCCACGTAGACTCGCGGCCATGGAATTCGCCAAAGGCCACGGAACTCAGAACGACTTCGTCGTACTGCCGGATCCGGCAGCCGAGCTCGAACTCACCAGGTCGGCGGTCTCGGTGTTGTGCGATCGACGCCAGGGCCTCGGTGCCGACGGCATTCTGCGCGTCGCCCGGGCCGGTGTGCTCCGAGATGCAGGCGTACTCGATCGAATTCCGTCGGGTGTCGAGCCCGAGGACTGGTTCATGGACTACCGCAACGGTGACGGCACCATCGCCGAGATGTGCGGCAACGGCGTCCGCGTGTTCGCGCACTATCTGCGGGTGCACGATCTCGAACAACGTGACCAGTTCGTGGTGGGTTCGCGGGCCGGTGCACGCGCTGTGACCGTCCACTCGTTCGACGACACCGACGCCGATGTCACCGTGGCCATGGGTGATGTCACGCTGATGGGCTCGAGCTCGGTGACCCTCGCGGGTGGAACGTACGAGGGCGTCGGGATCGACGTCGGGAACCCTCATCTGGCCTGTGTCGACGGTGCGTTGACGCGCGCATCTCTCGGCGCTCTCGACCTGTCCGCGCCGCCGACACTGGACTCCGAGTTCTTTCCCCGCGGCGCGAACGTCGAGATCCTGACCAGGCTCGACGACGGTGCCGTCGAGATGCGCGTGTTCGAGCGCGGCGTCGGGGAGACGCGATCGTGTGGCACCGGAACCGTGGCGGCGGCCGCGGCGGCGCTGTCCTACGAGGGTCTCGAGACCGGGGAGGTGAGCGTCGGTGTGCTCGGCGGTCGGGTGCGCGTGAACATCGATCACGTCGGTGCCACTCTGCGCGGACCGTCGGTGCTGCTGGCCCGCGGCGAGATCGACGACCGGTGGCTGAAGGCTCAGTCCTGACGATCGCCCCGGCCTCTGCATCCGCCCGGACCGAAACCCGCGTGCATACGCTGGGCTTTTCGTGGATCATGGGTGACGTATGACGAACTCACATGAAACATCCCCTGCGGGCGAACCGGTCGACGACAGTCGCGACGAGGTCGACGGTGCTCCCGAAACCGAATCCGCCTGGACTCGCGAAGAGTCCGACGCGTGGTCGAGGCGACTGGCTCGGTCTCCGCTGAACGACGAGAACTCCCCGTCGTCCGGCGACATGCAGCTCGAAGACCGCACCGCGCTGCGTCGAGTGGCCGGACTGTCCACCGAACTCACCGACGTCACCGAGGTCGAGTACCGGCAGCTGCGCCTCGAACGCGTCGTGTTGGTCGGAGTCTGGACCACCGGCACGGCCGCGCAGGCCGAGTCCAGCATGACCGAACTGGCTGCACTCGCCGAGACCGCCGGCTCGGAGGTACTCGAAGCGCTGATGCAGCGACGCGACAAGCCCGACGCCGCGACGTACATCGGTTCCGGCAAGGCCAAGGAAGTGCGCGACATCGTCCTCGCGACCGGTGCCGACACGGTGATCTGCGACGGTGAACTGACGCCTGCTCAGCTCAATGCGCTGGAGAAGGTCGTCAAGGTCAAGGTCATCGACCGCACCGCGCTGATCCTCGACATCTTCGCCCAGCACGCGACCTCGCGAGAAGGCAAGGCGCAAGTCGCCTTCGCGCAGATGGAGTACATGTTGCCCAGGCTCCGCGGCTGGGGTGAATCCATGTCGCGGCAGGCCGGTGGACGTGCAGGCAGCAACGGTGGTGTGGGTCTGCGCGGACCGGGTGAGACGAAGATCGAGACCGACCGTCGACGCATCCGCGAGCGAATGGCCAAGCTGCGCCGCGAGATCAAGGGCATGAAGCAGGCCCGCGACACCAAACGCGAACAGCGCCTGAGCGGTACGGTGCCGTCCATCGCGATCGTGGGATACACGAACGCGGGCAAGTCGAGTCTGCTGAATGCCCTGACCGGATCCGGTGTGTTGGTCCAGAACGCGTTGTTCGCCACCCTCGATCCCACCACGCGGAAGTCGACCCTCGAAGACGGCCGCGAGATCGTGCTGACCGACACCGTCGGCTTCGTTCGGCACCTTCC